>JBFGQE010000027.1:0-18456 GCA_041564355.1 Gammaproteobacteria bacterium
GAATTCTTCCATACCTTCAATTCTCTGTACGAGGCACGCGCCCAGATGGTTATAACCTGCGATCGTTTCCCCAAGGAAATCGAAGGTCTCGAGGACAGGATTCGCTCTCGCCTGGGCTGGGGACTGGCGGTAGATATCAAGCCGCCCGATCTCGAAACCCTCGTCGCAATACTGAACAGCAAGGCCGAGCAGGCCAACGCTGAGGTCCCCGACGACGTCGCATTTTTTATCGCCGAACGATTCAAATCGAACATCCGCGAACTGGAGGGCGCGCTGAAACGGGTTGTTGCGCACGCGCGTTTCGCCGGGGAAATGATTACCCAGGATTTTGCCCGCCAGGCGCTGAAGGAATTGCTTGCGGTACAGGACAAGCCGATCACCATCGACAGTATCCAGAAACTGGTTGCTGAATATTTCAAGATCCGTGTCGCCGATTTGTTATCGAGCAGGCGCAACCGCTCGATTACCCGGCCTCGGCAGATCGCGATGGCGCTATCCAAAAGCCTGACGCGACACAGTTTGCCCGAAATAGGCAACGCGTTTGGCGGCAGGGACCATACGACGGTACTGCACGCCTGCCGCAAAATCGAGTCTTTACGCAGCGAGGACCGGCGCATCGATGAAGATTTCGAGATCCTGGCCCGAATGTTGAGCAACTAATGCCGGGGCAGCGTTTCGAATCCCTGTGCGAAGCTTGTGGAAAAGCTGATGATAATAATTCGACCTTTTTTTATCCCGCAGTTATGCACAGTTTAGGCAGGTGTTGCGGACAGGATAAAAGGCATAAAGTAGAATATAAGCAATTGATTTATAAGCGTATTTTAGGGTTACTCCCATTTAGTGAAGATCATAATAGTCACAGCAAGCTAGATAAATAAATGAAAACTACGATTAAAAGAGAAGATTTGCTTTTACCGCTGCAGCAGGTAATCGGTGCCGTCGAACGGCGGCAGACATTACCGATTCTCGGTAACGTTTTGTTGAAGTCAACGGGTGGTGACTTGAGTTTGACCGCGACCGACCTCGAGATTGAAATGGTTGCGAGCGTCGTATGTGATGCAACCGAGGACTTCCAGACGACAATCCCGGCGCGAAAACTGCTCGACATCTGCAAAGCGCTGCCGGAGTCGGCGTCGATCGATTTCACTATCGACGATAACCGTGTATCGCTCACCTCCGGGCGGAGTCGTTTCACATTGGCCTCGTTGCCGGCCAGTGATTTCCCTGGCCTCGACGAAATCGAGTCGATGCATGAATTTTCCTTGCCGCAGAACCAGTTCAAGACCCTGTTCGACAAGACTTCTTTCGCGATGGCGCAACAGGACGTGCGTTATTACCTCAATGGAATCCTGATGGAGTTAAGCGCGGAACGATTACGTCTGGTTGCGACCGACGGTCACCGACTCGCGCTGGCCGATTATGCCTGCGAGACTGGCGTCACCGAGGATCGTCAAATTATTATCCCGCGCAAGGCCGTGCTGGAACTGTCGAGGCTGCTCGATTCGAGCGACAGCGCAGTAAATTGTATCTTGAGTCAAAATCATCTGCGCGTCGAAACCGGCGGGCTGGTTTTCACCACGAAATTGATCGATGGCAAATTCCCAGACTACCAGCGCGTTATCCCGGTAGACGGCAACCGCATGCTCGAAGTAGATCGGGAAACGTTGAAGCAGTCGATGAGCCGAATCGCGATCCTTTCCAACGAAAAATATCGCGGTATCAGGTTGACCCTGAGCCAGGACAATCTCTCGATCCAGGCGAATAATCCAGACCAGGAGGAAGCCGAGGAGGAACTTCAGGTCAGCTACAGCGAAGCCGAGATGGAGATCGGTTTTAACGTGACCTACCTGATAGACGTGCTCAACGTGCTCGAATCCGAGAAAGTGCAAATAAAGCTCAAGGACGCGAACAGCAGTTGTATCATCAGCGACAGCCAGGATGATTCGAGCCTGTATGTTGTCATGCCGATGCGGTTGTAGGTTCGCGCTGCAAGCGCCATGTCAATCAGTCAGCTGAGCCTGACGGATTTCAGAAATCTGCAGAGCGCGACGCTCGACTTCGACCGCCAGCTAAATCTGGTCAGCGGTAAAAATGGATCGGGGAAGACCAGTCTGCTCGAGGCCATATACGTGCTGTGCCAGGCTCGATCGTTTCGTACCCACCAGCTCAAGCAATGCATACGTCACGACAAGAAGGGATTTCTGTTATTTGGTCGATTCGACGGATTCAAGGCGGGGTTGTCCAAGAACGAGCGCAAGCTGGAAATCCGGATCGACGGCGAGGTTGCGCGCAGACGCTCGGAGCTGGTTCGTCGGGCACCGGTCAATATCGTCAACTCCGACACGTTCGAGCTGATATCGGGGGCACCCGGGGCGCGGCGGCGTTTTCTCGACTGGAGTTTGTTCCACGTGGAACATGATTACGCGCAAGCATGGAGCGAATTTCAACATGCGTTGAGGCAACGCAATCGGCTGCTCAAGACACGTCGAGACCTGAAGTTACTCGATTACTGGGACCAGCACCTGTTGGAGCCTTCCATCCGCATTAGCCAAATGCGTCAGCGTGTAATCGGTCAACTCGCTACGATTATGCAGCAGGATCTCGGCGAAATGTTGCGCGGGGTCGATCCCGAGCTGGTATACCGGCCCGGCTGGCCGGTAAAAAGCGGCCTCGAAAAATGCCTCGTGCAGAACAGGGAACGCGACATTCGGGCCGGATTCACCGGGGTGGGAATACATCGTGACGATCTGGAGCTGATTGCAGGGGGGCGTCCGGCGGGCGAGGTACTGTCACGCGGGCAGAGCAAGCGGTTGTGTATCGCCCTGTCGATCGGCGCGTTGAAACTGGTAAATCGGGCAGTCGATACCCGCATCATCATGTTGATCGATGACCTGCATTCGGAGCTCGACGAGGATGCCCGCGCGCAGGTCTACACCGAGCTCGCTCAACTCGACCTGCAACTGTTCGTAACCAATATAAATCAAGCGCTTACGCCGCTCGAAGGGGTGAAAGAATTTAAAATGTTTCACGTGGAACATGGTATAATCAAGCCTCGAAATTTCAGCTAGATCCATAGATGTCAAACTACGATTCGACCAGCATCCAGGTGCTGAAAGGTCTGGATGCCGTACGTAAACGTCCGGGCATGTACATTGGCGATACCGACGATGGCACCGGGTTGCATCACATGGTCTTCGAGGCGGTCGATAACTCGATCGACGAGGCGCTTGCGGGCCACTGCTCGGAAATCAAGGTGACCATACACAGCGACGGCTCGGTATCGGTAAAGGACGATGGTCGTGGCATCCCGGTCGACATACACAAGGAAGAAGGCAGGTCGGCGGCAGAGGTCATCCTGACCGTGCTGCACGCTGGCGGCAAGTTCGACGACAACTCATACAAGGTGTCGGGCGGCTTGCACGGTGTGGGCATATCGGTGGTCAACGCGCTGTCCGAGCAGCTATCCTTGCGCATCAAGCGCCAGGGCAAGCTCTACACCCAGGAATACCGACTCGGCGAACCCCAGGGCGAACTCGAGGCCATCAAGGAAACCGATCAGACTGGCACCGAGTTGCGATTCTGGCCGAGCGTAAAGATATTCAGCGACGTCGAGTTTCACTACGATATCCTGGCCAAGCGGTTGCGCGAACTATCGTTCCTGAATTCGGGCGTACGCATTCACCTGCTGGACGAGCGCAGCAACAAGGAAGATCTGTTCGAATACGATGGTGGTATTCGCGCTTTCGTCGAGCACCTGAACAAGAACAAGACCCCGATCCATGAAAAAGCCATCGATATCAAAACCGAGCTGGACGAGGTCGAGGTCGAGGTGTCAATGCAGTGGAACGACTCTTACCAGGAAAATATTTTCTGTTACACGAATAATATTCCCCAGCGCGACGGTGGAACGCATTTATCCGGATTTCGCGCCGCGTTGACGCGAACGCTCAACCAGTACATGGAGAGTAATAGCCAGGTAAAGAAAGACAAGGTTTCCACCGGCGGCGACGATGCACGCGAGGGATTGACCGCGGTACTCTCGGTCAAAGTGCCCGACCCGAAATTTTCGTCGCAAACCAAAGACAAGCTCGTGTCGTCGGAGATCAAGGGCATCGTCGAATCAGTCGTGGCCGAGAGTCTGAAGGATTTTTTGGAAGAGAATCCGTCCGACGCCAAAGCGATAACGAGCAAGATACTCGAAGCGGCGAGGGCGCGCGAAGCGGCGCGGAAGGCGCGAGAAATGACTCGTCGCAAGGGCGCGCTGGACATCGCGGGCCTGCCGGGGAAACTCGCCGATTGCCAGGAAAAGGACCCGGCTTTATCCGAAATCTACCTGGTCGAGGGCGATTCCGCCGGTGGTTCGGCAAAGCAGGGGCGCGATCGAAAAACCCAGGCCATATTGCCGCTGAAGGGCAAGATTCTGAACGTCGAAAAGGCGCGTTTCGACAAGATGCTGCAATCGGCCGAGGTTGGAACGCTGATTACTGCGCTCGGCTGTGGCATCGGACGCGAGGAATTCGACATCAACAAGCTGCGTTATCACCACATCATCATCATGACCGATGCCGATGTAGATGGATCGCATATTCGCACCTTGCTGCTGACCTTTTTCTATCGACAAATGCGCGAACTGGTCGAACGTGGTCACGTCTATATTGCGCAGCCGCCCCTGTACAAGGTCAAAAAAGGTAAGCAGGAGCGATATGTCAAGGACGACAAGGAATTGAATGCTTACCTGCTGCAGCTTGCCATCGAGGGCGCCTCACTGCACCTCGCCGAGGATACCCCGCCGATATCTGACCTGTCGCTGGAAAACCTGGCGCGGCAGTACATTACGATACTCGCGATTTTCGAGCGCCTGGAGCAGCATATTGCGGCCGAGATACTCACCGAACTGGTCGATTTACCGGCAGTTAGCGAAACGCTATTACTGGACAAATCGGCCCTCGGCAAGTGGGGTGATCAACTCGCCGCGCGGCTGAACGGCAAGAGCAAGGCCGCCGTGTCCTACAAGGTATCAGTCGTTAGCGATGACGACAGCAACCAGTTTGGCCTCCGGATCGACAAGAGGCTGCACGGCATCGCTTCGTCAAGCGAGCTGACCAGCGACTTTTTCAATAGTGCGGATTATCGAGCGATCGCCCAGTTTGTCGAGCAGGCAGCCGATATTTTTAGCGAAGAATCCTATATCCGGCGCGGTGAACGACGCAAAGCGGTGACCAAGTTTGGCGAAGTCTACAGCTGGCTCATGGGCGAGGCGCGGAAGGGGCTCAACATCCAGCGTTACAAGGGACTGGGAGAAATGAACCCCGAACAGCTATGGGAGACAACAATGGACCCGGGAAACCGGCGGTTGCTCAATGTGCGTATCGAGGATGCAATCGCCGCGGACGAGGTTTTCACCACGCTGATGGGTGACCAGGTAGAGCCGCGTCGCGACTTCATCGAAACCAACGCGCTAAACGTGAGTAATCTCGATGTTTAAGTATATTTCACAAGCTCTTGATTTTATTGAATTTATCTCTATATAAGTAGAACCAAATAAAATAAGGAGCAATCCGATGGATATAGGCAGCATTATTTTCCTGGCAGCCGTGGTGTTACTGGTCGTATATGCTGTCAGTATCTACAATCATCTCGTTCGACTGAAGCACAATGTTTCCAAGGCCTGGTCGAACATCGACGTTCTGCTCAAACAGCGGCACGACGAAATTCCGAAACTGGTCGAAACCTGCAAGCAATACATGAAATTCGAACAGGATACGCTGGAGAAAGTCATGCTGGCGCGCTCGCGCGTGTCCGAGGCACGGCAAAACCAGGACGTGCCGGGGCTTGGCATGGCGGAGGGTGCTTTGCGCATGGGCCTCGGTCAGTTGTTTGCGTTGGCGGAGGATTACCCGGAACTGCGCGCAAACGAGAATTTCCAGCACCTGCAGGGCCGAATCAGCGCACTCGAAGACACGATTGCCGACCGCCGCGAGTTTTATAATGAATCGGTCAATATCAACAATATCGGCATCGAGCAATTTCCTGACATTATTATTGCCCGATTGTTCGCATTCGGCCCGCGAGAGCTGCTCGAATTCGAAGCCACCGAAATTGCCGACGTCAACGTCAAAGAGCTGTTCAATACCTGATCCCGTCCGGGATCCGCCAGACCATGTTCGACTGGCTCGAGCACGAACTACTCACCCTGTCGGCTACCGATTACGGTGTACTGTACGGGACCTTGGTAGTTGCGACAGCCGCGCTGCTGTTTTACGTTTTCATCACCTCGAGGCGCTACCGATTCATGGAAGGCACCGCGACGTCACTGATACGTTCCGCCGCGCAGGGGCAGGTTGAACTGAAAGGGCTCGCGGAGTGGTTACCCGAGGGTATGATTCGCTCTCCGTTTAGCGGCAATCGTTGCGTCTGGTATCACTGCACGATAGAAAAACGCAAGCGCAGCGGAAAGCGCACTACCTGGACCAACATACTCGACGAGCGCAGCAGCGAACTGTTTCGGATCGTCGATGATACCGGTGAATGCATCATCGACCCGGATCATGCCCATGTGATACCGGAAACCGACCTGTCCTGGTACGGTGGCGACAGATCAGCAAGCCTGCGGCCGCCACAGCGGAAACAGTGGATATTGCTTGGTTTCGGTAAATATCGCTTTCGCGAACGCCTGATCACGCCGGCCACGCCGATTTACGCACTCGGGTGGTTCCGTACGCTGCAGCATCATCCTTCCAGTCAATCGATAGATCAACAGGTCAAGGAACTGGTCTCGCAATGGAAGATACAACCCGGACGCTACCTGCGCGAGTTCGATCTGGACCAGAACGGCAAAATACAGCGCGACGAATGGAAAGCGATCCAAGCGGCCGCGCGCAACGAGGTAGTAGCCCGAATCAACCGGGAAAACAGACCCCAGCATATCCTTTCGAGACCCGAAGACAGGCGTTTGCCTTATATCCTGTCAGCCCAGCAGGAGGAAATACTGGTGGCGAAAAAACAGCTGTTGTCTTATCTGTCCGTTGCCGCTGCGTTCCTGGTTTTCAGCAGCCTTGTTTTATTCACATCGATTCGTTCACCTTTGGCCTGGTAAGCGTGTAGACTACGCGTTTTTCGAACGCGCAGGACGGCTCTAACTTGCCCGATAATCCACTACTCGAGAACGGCCGCCTGCCGCCGTTCAATCGAATCACTCCGGATATGATTCAGCCCGCCATCGAGGCGCTGATCGCCGAGAACCGTGCAACGATTGCCGGGCTGGTCAAACAAGATGCGTTCGACTGGGACAATCTGGTTAAGCCGATCGAGTTGATGAGCGATCGGCTCGACCGGGCCTGGTCTCCCGTGCGTCACCTGAACTCGGTCAAAAGCAGCGACGCGTTGCGCGAGGCTTACAACGCCTGTCTGCCGTTGCTCAGCGAGTACTCGACCGAGATCAGCCAGAATCGCGCGCTTTATCAAGCTTATCGCGCGATTGCGGACTCCGCAGACTATGCCGATTACAGCGAGGCGCAGCGCAAGACGATCGACGATGCGTTGCGCGCGTTTCGCCTCGGCGGTGTCGAGCTCGAGGGCGATGACCGCAAGCGTTACCAGCAATTGCAAAAAGATCTTTCGGAACTCCAGTCCGGTTTCGAAAACAACCTGCTCGATTCGACCCAGGCGTGGCAATACCTGGTTGCGGACGAAGCCGAGCTCTCCGGTTTGCCGGAATACGCGCGCTCGATGCTGCGTCAGCTGGCCGAGCAGAAGGGCCTGGGCGGGTACCGGATTACGCTGGACATGCCCTGTTACCTCGCGGTGATCACCTACGCCGAAGATCGAACCCTGCGTCAACGTCTTTACGAGGGCTGGGTAACGCGCGCTTCAGACCAGGCAAAAACCGACAAAAAGTGGGATAATGCGTCGATCATGCGCGAAATTGTCGCGAAAAGGCAAGAAAAAGGACAATTGCTCGGGTTTTCGAATTACGCCGAGTATTCCCTCGAAACGAAAATGGCCAGCTCGGTGGACGACGTCATCGATTTCCTCCTGGATCTTGCCGCGCGTTCGCGTGACGCCGCCCTTGCCGAGGTTGCCGAACGTCAGCAATTCGCCGAATCGCTCGGCTTTGTCGGCGAGCTCGAGGCCTGGGACTACGCTTATTACAGCGAAAAACTCAAGCAGCACCGTTTCCAGGTTTCCGATGAACAGCTGAAGCCCTATTTTGCCGATCAGCGGGTTATCGCCGGGTTGTTCGAAATCGTCGGCCGCCTTTACCGGGTGAAAATCGCCCGCGTCGATGACGAGATCGAGCGCTGGGACGACGCGGTCGGCTTCTACCAGATCGAAGATTTGCGCGGCAACGCGATTGGCCAGTTTTATCTCGATCTGTACGCGCGCGAGCACAAGCGGGGTGGCGCCTGGATGGACGAATGCGTGAATCGCTACCGCATCGATGGGGTCACCCAGCTGCCGGTCGCTTACCTGACTTGCAACCTGACTCCGCCAATCGGTGACGAACCGGCGCTGTTTACCCACGACGAGGTCATTACGCTATTCCACGAGTTCGGTCATGGTCTGCACCACATGCTGACGCGCATCGACGTCCCCGAAGTCGCCGGGATTAACGGGGTCGAGTGGGACGCGGTCGAGCTGCCGAGCCAGTTTATGGAAAATTTTTGCTGGGAGAAGGAGGCGCTGGGCCTGTTTGCTCGACATTACCAGACCGATGCGCCGCTGCCGGACGACCTGTACGAGCGCATGGTCGCGGCAAAGAATTTCCAGGGCGCGTTACAGATGCTTCGCCAGATCGAGTTCGCGCTGTTCGATATGCGCCTGCATCAGCAGGTCGAGATCGAGTCGGCAGAACAGATCCAGCAAATCCTCGACCAGGTACGCAAGCAGGTTGCTGTGGTAAAGACTCCGCCAATCAATCGATTCCAAAACGGATTTTCACATATTTTTGCAGGGGGTTATGCGGCGGGTTATTATAGCTACAAGTGGGCGGAGGTCTTGTCTGCCGACGCGTTTGCGGCATTCGAAGAAGAAGGAATATTCAATCCTGAGACGGGCAAGAGATTTCTGAAGTGTGTACTCGAAAAGGGCGGCTCGAGACCGGCGATGGATTCGTTTCGCTGTTTCCGTGGACGCGAACCGGAAATCGACGCATTGTTAAGGCATAGTGGAATCAGCTGAACGATGTTAAATAAATTATTACTCGGAATTTTGGTGGCACTGCTGGCGGCGCCGTTGTCGGCGCAACAGGGGTCGGAAGAACAGTCCAGCACCGAGGCGAGTGATCGGGACAGGGACCGACAGTACGTAACCGATCAGCTGCGCCTGTCGTTGTACGCGAATCCCGACGCGCAGAGCCAGGTGCTCAAGCTGCTCCAGTCCGGCGATCTGCTCGAGATCGAGGAAATTTCAGGACCTTACGCGCTGGTCACCGCTCCGGGCGGTACACGTGGCTGGGTCAAGCGCGGCTTTCTCGTAACCAAACCGACTTCTAACCTGCTGTTGCGCGAGGAACAGGAGAAGACGGAAGCGCTCGAGGCCGAAATAGAAAAGCTCAGTAACAGCAAGGTCATCATCGACCAGTATGAAAAGGACATGGACAAGCTGGTCGATAAAATCGATGAACTCGAGACCTCGAATCAACAGGCCAACGAAACCATTACCGCGCTGCGGGGAGAGGTCGACGAAAAACAGCGCGAGCTCGAACGCAAGCTGCAGGATACCGCGCCGCCGGCGCACGAAGCGCTGCGCGATACTTTCCTGCTTTACTGGCAATTCATCGTGCCGCTCATCATCCTGATCGTGGTCCTGACTTTCCTCGTCAGCAAAGCCATCGTCGAAGCCCGTATCAAGTCCAAATTTCACGGCATCAAGGTTTGGTAGGTGGAATATCGCGACCTGCGAGACTTCGTCGACCAGCTCGAGCGGGATGGCGATCTGAAGCGAATCTCGCTGCGTGTCGATCCTTATCTGGAAATTACCGAAATTTGCGATCGCGTGCTGCGCCAGGGCGGGCCCGCCTTATTATTCGAACAGCCCGGCGATAGCGAGATACCATTGCTTGCCAACCTGTTTGGCACCGAGCGTCGCGTCGCGCGCGCGATGGGCGAGGAACAGGTCGAAGCCCTGCGCGAAATCGGTAGACTGCTCGCGTTCCTGAAAGAGCCGGCGCCGCCACGCGGTTTCAAAGATGCGTTGAAAACGCTGCCTATTTACAAGAAAATCCTTGATATGTCGCCAAAAGTGGTGAAAAAGCCCAAATGTCGGCAAATTTGCTATGGGGCTGACGAAGTCGACCTGGGTCGTCTGCCGATTCAGACCTGTTGGCCGGAAGACGCCGCGCCGTTAATTACCTGGGGCCTGGTCACCACCCGGGGACCCAATAAACCAAGGCAAAACCTGGGCATTTACCGCCAGCAGGTCATTGCGCGCAATCGCGTCATCATGCGCTGGCTTGCACAGCGCGGCGGAGCGCTCGACTACCAGGAATGGCGCCAGCAAAATGGTGATCAACCCTTCCCGGTTTCGGTCGTGCTGGGCTGCGATCCGGCAACGATTCTCGCCGCGGTAACGCCAATTCCGGACGTGCTCTCCGAGTACGCGTTCGCCGGGCTGTTGCGCGGCAGCAAGACCGAGGTCGCCAAATCGCTGTTGTCGGACCTCGAGATCCCGGCGCGCGCGGAAATCGTGCTGGAGGGTTTCATTTATCCCGATGACGAAGCGGACGAGGGTCCGTTTGGCGATCACACCGGGTATTACAACGAAGTTGAGCGTTTCCCGGTGCTGACCGTCGAGGCGATGACGATGCGCGAACAGCCGATTTATCACAGCACTTACACCGGAAGGCCGCCGGATGAGCCGGCCGTGCTCGGCCTGGCGCTAAACGAGGTATTTATACCGCTGTTGCAAAAGCAGTTTCCGGAAATCGTCGATTTTTACCTTCCCGCAGAGGGCTGTTCGTATCGCGTTGCGGTAGTCAGCATCCGCAAGCAGTACCCGGGGCACGCCAAGCGCGTAATGATGGGCGTCTGGTCATTCCTGCGCCAGTTCATGTATACCAAGTTCGTGATCGTGGTGGATGACGATATCGATGCGCGCAACTGGGAAGACGTGATCTGGGCGATCGCAACGCGTACCGATCCGGCGCGCGATGTCACGCTGATCGAAAACACGCCGATCGATTATCTCGATTTTGCGTCACCGATTTCGGGCCTCGGCTCGAAGATGGGGCTGGACGCGACCAACAAGCCGGGCGAGACGGGGCGTGAGTGGGGTCGTCCGATTTGCATGTCGGCGGAAGTGCAGGCGAGGATTAGCGATATCTGGGATCAACTCGGGATCGATTGAGCGCCGCTTTTGCACCGCTTGCCGAATTCGAGGATAATTTTGCCAATCCACAACCAGGCAAGGAGCTGAAATGCGCTCGATCATGGTACTCAATTCTAAGGGCGGCTCGGGTAAAAGCACCGTTGCGAGCAATATCGCGAGCTATTACGCAGCAAAGGGCAAAAAGGTCCTGCTCGTCGATTTCGACCCGCAGGGCTCCTGTCTGGACTGGCTTGCGGCGCGACCGAGCGGTCGCAGCTCGATCTCCGGCATCGATGGCTCGAGCGGCAACTTTCGCGCGCCGCGCAGTGCCGATTACGTGGTTTACGATACTCCGGCCGCGGTGCACGGCAAGGAATTGAGCAACTACCTGCGCCGCGCGCAAAGTATCATCATCCCGGTGCTGCCATCACCGATCGACATGCGCGCCGCGACCCCGTTTATCCAGAAAGTGCTCGATAACGGACGGGTTGCGCGCAAGGAAGCACGAGTCGCGCTGATCGCCAACCGCTGCCGGGAAAACTACAATATTTATCACCAGCTCGACAGCTACCTGCGCAAGGTGCGCAAGGCGCCGTTTATCAGCGTGTTACGCGAGACCCAGAATTACGTGCGCGCCGCCGAGCGCGGTCTCGGGATTTTCGAACTCGCACCCTACCAGGTGCGGCGCGATATCGACCAGTGGGATCCGATCATTCGCTGGCTCAACAGCAAGCGCAGCCTGCCGCTCATCTAGGAGTTGCCGCGACGAAGCACCGCATTACCTTAATGCCCGACGGCACCAACTTCGACGCTGCACCGGAGCTTTCGGTGCTGAGCGCGGCGCATGCCGCCAATATCCTGCTGCCCTACAGTTGTCGCGGCGGTCGTTGCGGATCCTGCCGTGGTCGCGTGCTCAGCGGCAAAGTCGAGTATCCCGCCGGACCGCCAGAGGCGCTCGACGCGGGAGAAATGCAAGCCGGTTACGCGCTGTTTTGCAGCGCGCATCCCCGCTCCGATCTGACTATCGAACTGGTCCTGCCCCGGTTCGAGGATCAACCCTCGTCGGACAGCGCGTAATTGACCGCCTGCTGCGCGTGGATCGCGGTGGTGTCGTAAAGCCGGACAGGGGTGTGCTGCGGCTCGACCAGCATGCCGATCTCGGTGCACCCGAGAATGACGCCGTCTATTTTTTGTTCGTCCAGGCGGTCGATGATCGCGAGGTAAACCTCGCGCGACTCTGGCTCGATCTGGCCGAGGCAGAGCTCCTGGTAAATAATATCGTGCACCATTTGCCGGTCGTGCAGCTCCGGAACGATCACCTCGATACCATAGCGCTCGCTGATCCGGTTCTTGTAGAACTCGAGCTCCATCGTGAACGCGGTACCGAGCAGGCCGATTCGCCTGACCCCGTCCTGTTGCAACACCTCGGCGGTCGCGTCGGCGATATGCAGTAACGGAATATCGACCGCGGCGCTGACCGCGTCGGCCACGCGATGCATCGTGTTGGTACCGATCAGGAAGAAGTCGGCGCCCCCGGCTTCGAGGCGTCGCGCCGCGTCGGCCAGCACCTCGGCCGCGCCGTCCCAGTCGCCGGCATGCTGCAGCGCCTCGATCGGGGCGAAATCGACGCTGTGCATCAGCAGCTCGGCGGAATGTAGCCCGCCAAGGCGTTGTTTCACGCCCTCGTTGATCAACCGATAATAGAGCAGGCTGCTTTCCCAGCTCATGCCGCCGATCAGGCCTATGGTTTTCACGCTGCATGACCCCCGTAAAAAGTTGCACTATAACTGTATGCATGACGCGCAGATACGAATTCGGCATGGCGCTGTCCGCGCAAAAAACCCGGGAGATATATCGCGGGCGCGCGCGCTATATCCTGGTCGAAACCGACGACGGGACCAGGCTGCAGCTCCCGGCTAGCAGGTTTCGCGAGTTTGTCGACGGCGACGGCATTCACGGCCGTTTTCGCGTCGAAACCGATACCGAGCATAAGCTCCAGTCGCTGCAACGAATCTAACCGGCCTGTTCACGCTGGGCCTGCTTGGCCGCAATTTTATGCCGCCTGCGTTTTTGCGCCCCGCGCGTCGCGTCCACGCCGAGGTGCGCCTCGCCGCGTTCGCGCGCGAGTCGAACCTGTTTTTCGCGTTCGGCAAAGCGACCTCGCTCGGCATCGGACTTCTCCGCGTAGCAGGCCGGACAACTAACCCCGGGCCGATAATGCTCGCTTTGTTTGTCTTGCTCGGTAATTGGCCGGCGGCAGGCATGGCACTGATCGTAACTGCCTTTCTCCAGCGCCTGGTTGACGCTGACCCGGTTGTCGAAAACGAAACATTCGCCGTGCCAGAGCGAGTCTTCCGCGGGCACTTCCTCGAGGTACTTCAGAATGCCGCCCCGCAGGTGGTAAACCTCGTCGAAACCCTGCTGCTTCAGGTATGCGGTCGATTTCTCGCAGCGGATTCCACCGGTGCAAAACATCGCGATCTTGCGGTGTTTTTGCGGATCCAGATGCCGCCGCGCGTACTCGGGAAAATCGCGAAACGATGCGGTATTGGCGTAGAGCGCGTTGGCAAAGCTGCCGATCGCGGATTCGTAGTCATTGCGCGTGTCGACCAGGGTGACCTCGGGGTCGCTGATCAGCTCGTTCCAGTCGGACGGGCTGACATAGGTGCCCGCGTTGGCCGGGTCGAGATCCTCGACGCCCATGGTGACGATTTCTTTCTTCAGCTTGACCCGCGACCGGTAAAAAGGCATTTCGACATCGGTCGAAAACTTAACGTCTAGATCGCGCAGGCGAGGGTCGCGGCGCAGCAACTCGAGCAGTTGCTTGACCGAGGTTTCGCGTCCGGCGACGGTGCCGTTGATACCTTCGTGCGCGAGCAACAACGTGCCGCGCACTTCGTGCTCGAGCATGAACTCGAGCAGCGGCACGCGCAACTCGGCGTAGTCGTGCAGACGGACAAAGCGGTAAAGCGCCGCTATCAGAAACGGTGATGACATCGAGCCTCCTGGAGCGTAAATCCAGAGCCGGTTGGTACAGGGCGCGTATTCTAGCCCGTATCGGCGCGCCGCGTCATCCCCGTTTTGCCCTGGGGTAAAGCGATCTGCGGAGTTTGCCGGGGCGGTCTCTTATTCGTCGGCCTGTTCGACGACCTCGATGTGATGGTCGATAAAATCGATCTGGTCGCCGGCGCGTATTTTCTTGCGCTTGCGTGTCTCGACTTCCCCGTTGACGCTGACCTTGCCCTCGGCGATTGCTTGCTTCGCCGAACCCCCGCTTTCGGCCAGGCCCTCGAACTTGAGGATCTTGTAGAGTTCGACGAACTCGGACTCGAGCTCGGCGATTATTTTTTCCGATTCATCCATCGCTATTCGTCGAAGTCGATATGCAGGTCGTCCGGGAAAGGCCGTCCTTTGCCGGTTTCGATGCAGGATTTGATACTCAGCATGAATACCCCCCATTTGGTGCAGCAATGCGCCAGGAACTCGTCCGACTGTTGCCAGTTGTAGTGGCTGAAATTGATGAACGTCTGCCGCCCGTCGTCGCTTAGCTCAAACAGGATCTCGGAGCCGACCCAGCCGGGTGGAACCTTGCCCGTATGACGCCATCGAACCCGCTGGTTCGGCACTAGCTCGATGACCTCGAAATCGGGGCCGTCGCCGTCGAAACGAAACTCGATGATCGATCCGACGGGCCCCGCGCCCCGGGTATCGGTGGTCCACCATTTAGCCAGCCCGGCATCCGTGGTAAGCAACTGATAGACATCCGCCGCGCTGCCCTTGATTCCGACGCGATGCTTGATTTCGGCCATGGGCGCTAGTTTAAACCTTTTAATGACATTGGGAATAGACTTGGCCAGAATAAGATTTCAATACTGTGACGGGTGCAGCATGATCCAGTGGTTTCCAGGCCATATGCACAAGGCGAGCAAGGAGTTCTGCAAGATATTGCCGCAGGTCGATCTCGTCATCGAAGTGCTCGATTCACGTCTGCCCGGCTCCAGCGAGAACCCCTTACTGCGCCGTCTGCGGCGTGACAAGCCCTGCATAAAGCTGTTGAACAAAGCCGACCTGTCCGAGGCGGAAGGCGTCAGCGAATGGCGCGAGTATCTTGAACGCGAGGCCGGAATCCGGGTGCTGGTTTGTAGCAGTGAAGACAACGCGATCGCGACCCTGCCCGGGTTGTGTCGTGAACTGATCCCGCGCCGGGACAATCGTTCGAAGATGATTTACGCGATGATCGCCGGTATCCCGAACGTCGGCAAGTCGACGCTGATCAACCGGTTGGCCGGGCGTCGCATTGCGAAAACCGGCAACGAGGCCGCGTCGACCCGGATGCAGCAGCGGATCGAGTTATCCGCCGAGCTAACCCTGATCGACACGCCGGGCATGTTGTGGCCGAATATCGACAACGAGGCCAGCGGCTACCGCCTTGCGGCAACCGGGGCGATTCGCGATACTGCGCTGGAGCTGCAGGATGTGGCCGCATTCGTCGCCGGATTTTTGCTCGAGTCCCGTCCCGAGCGGTTGCGCCGGCGCTATGCGCTCGATGAACTGCCGGGCACGGAGACTGAGGTGCTCGAGGCGATCGCGCGCCAGCGTGGTTGCATCGTCGCGGGCGGAAAAGTCGACCTGGAGAAGGTCTCGCGACTGTTGCTCAGCGAACTGCGCAACGGCGAACTGGGCGGCATCTGCTTCGAAACGCCGCGACAGCTGGCCGCGGAGCGGGAGCGGGCCGCGATACTGCAGGCGGAAAAGGCGGCGCGCAAGCAGGCCCGCAAAGCGCGCCGGGCAAAACAGTAAACCGGGGGGGAGCAAAATGATTATTCGCCAGGCGCTGGCACAGGATGCGGCCGAACTCGCCGAATTCAATATCAGCATGGCGCGGGAAACGGAAAGCGTCGAACTCAGTCCCGACGTCATCCGCGCCGGGGTCGAGGCGATGATTCAGCACCCGGAGCGCGGCTTTTATCTGGTCGTGGAGCTGGATAACGGCATCCAGGCATCGCTCATGGTGACCACCGAATGGAGCGACTGGCGTAACGGGACGTTCTGGTGGATTCAAAGCGTATACGTGCGTCCGCGGTATCGGCGTCAGGGCCTTTATCGCGAACTCTATGAGCGCGTCAAGGAGCTCGCCGAACAGGACTCCTCGGTCTGCGGCTTCCGCCTCTACGTCGAGCGCGACAACCGGATCGCCCAACAAACCTACGCGAGCCTCGGCATGCGCGAAACCGAGTACAAGATATTCGAGGAGCTGCAGCAAGGCCTGGAATACCGCAGGTAGCGTTTGCGCAACAACACGATTCGCGCTTGCCTGATTCACCCGCGGATAATATAGTCGCCTTTCCTCAACGGGGTGCTGGTTACAGCTGAGAGGCATCGCAGGATGCCAACCCGATGAACCTGATCCAGTTAATTCTGGCGTAGGGATGTGAGCGAATCTCCGATATTCCTCATCTCTCCGCTTGAACTTCCAGTTTACGGAGATTTGTCATGCTTATGCTGTATCGCCGAATTGTCGCGCTGCTCGGGGCTTCGCTGTTTGCCGCAGCGCTGCAGGCCGCGCCGCCGGTGCTCGTGGTTTACACTTACGATTCTTTTACCAGCGACTGGGGGCCGGGCCCGCAGGTCAAGACCGCGTTCGAAAAACAGTGCCAATGCCGACTCGAACTGGTCGGGCTCGAAGACGGCGTGTCGATCCTGAACCGGGTCAGGCTCGAAGGCGCCAACACGCGCGCGGATATTCTGCTCGGCATCGACACCAACCTGACCGCCGCGGCGCGCGAGACCAACCTGTTTGCGCCGCACCGGATATCCGTTCCGGCGCTGAGCCTGCCGCGAGCGTGGCAGGACGATATCTTTTTACCCTATGACTACGGCTATTTCGCCTTTGTCTACAACCGTGAAACCCTGGGCAGACCGCCGACCAGCCTGAAACAACTCGTCGAAGACGAGCAGGGGCCGACGGTGCTGCTGCAGGATCCGCGTACCTCGACGCCGGGTCTCGGCCTGCTGCTGTGGATGCGCAAGGTCTTCGGCGAAGGCGCGGATGCAGCCTGGGCCAAACTACAGCCGCGAATCGTTACCGTTAGCAAAGGCTGGAGCGAGGCCTACGGCCTGTTCCTCAAAGGCGAAGCCGACATGGTGTTGAGCTACACGACTTCGCCGGCCTATCACCTGATTGCCGAACAGGATAAACGCTTCGCCGCGGCGCGTTTCAGCGAGGGCCATTACCAGCAGATCGAGGTCGCCGGCCTGTTGAAAAGCAGCGCGCAAAAAGAACTCGGGCGCCAGTTCCTGCGCTTCATGCTGAGTGAAGAATTCCAGCGCATCATCCCGACCACGAACTGGATGTACCCGGCCGCGCTCGCCCCAGAGCAATTGCCTCCCGAGTTCGCCGGGCTGGTCGACCCGTCCCCGGCGCTTCTGTTCGACGAGCGGCAGGTCGCGCGCCAGCGCAAGGCCTGGGTCGACGCCTGGCTCGAAGTGATGGCGCGCTAACGAGTCGACGCATGAGCCCCGGCGCCCGCTCGGCTTACCCGGTACTTGCGCTGCTGGCGTTGATCGTAATCGCGCCGCTGGTCGGGCTGGCCGGTCTCGGCGCCCTGCCGGGATTCGAATCGACCGACCTGCAATTCTGGCGCAGCGGCTATATCCGCCGCGCGCTCCAGTTCAGCCTGTGGCAGGCGGGGCTGTCGACCCTGCTTAGCGTGTTGCCGGCAATCCTGGTCGCGCGCGCGCTGTTTTACTGTGGCGACTGTCCGTTGCGCGGTATGCTGTTGCGCCTGTTCGCGGTGCCGCTGGTGGTGCCGTCGGTGGTGGCCGTGCTCGGCATCGTCTCGGTTTACGGCGGCGACGGCTGGATTCCTCTGGGGCGCTCGCTTTATGGTCTCAACGGCATTCTGCTCGCGCACGTTTTTTTCAACCTGCCGCTCGCGGTGCGCCTGCTGTTGCCGCTATGGCAAGCGGTGCCGCGGCATCACTGGCAGCTCGGTGAACAGCTCGGCTTCGATACGCGTCAGCGTTTTCGCCTTATCGAATGGCCGGTTCTGCGCGAGGGCTTGCCGGGCGTCATGCTGCTGGTCTTCATGCTTTGCCTGACCAGTTTCGCCGTCGTGCTGACGCTCGGTGGCGGGCCTCGCAGCACGA
>JBFGQE010000028.1:0-18045 GCA_041564355.1 Gammaproteobacteria bacterium
CCTGATCATGATCGGCATCATGATCACGCGCAAGGGCAGCTAGGGCCGAAACTAAGTCAGAGGTAAGGTTCCCGCAAAGACGCGAAGGACGCGAAGGACGCGAAGGAGGATACGCCGAAAACTCTTATCCAGTGGCGATTTCAATCCTTCAAACGAGGTATTCCCATCAACCCAACCCTGTCGTTCTTTGCGTTCTTTGCGTTCTTCGCGCGCTTGGCGGGAAACCCATTCGAACCGACCTGTACCAGGGTGAAAACAGTCGCAACAAGCATCGAAGGGAAGTCAGGGTTAGAGTTCCCGCAAAGGCGCCAGGGACGTAAAGGTTGGGCCGGTGGTTAAGCCCGATTCGGGCGGATCGGAATCACCAGTAGATTAAGATTTCCCACCCCTGGTCCTCAGCAGACCTCGCGTTCTTAGCCTGCTTGGTGGGAAACCATATCGAATCAGCCCCAAGCACAGTAAAGGATTCAAACTTGCCATGCGGTGAATGGTTATTGCTTGAGAAAGCGGGCGTGGTAGTCGAAGTGGTCTTCGATGAAGCTCGCGATGAAATGGTAGCTGTGGTCGTAACCCGGCTGCATGCGAATCGTGACCGGCTGGTCCGCCGCGTCGCAGGCGGCCTGGAAATGATCCGGCAGCAACTGCCCCTCGTGCAGGAATTCGTCGGCGTCGCCCTGGTCGATCAGGATATCGACGACGTGCGCACCAGCGCGGACCAGGCAGGTCGCGTCGTAGGCTTCCCAGGTCGACCGGTCATCGCCGAGGTAAGCGCCGAAACAGCCCTGCCCCCAGCCGCAGCGCACCGGGTTCGCGATCGGCGCAAAAGCCGAAACCGAGCGATACGCGTCGGGTGACTTCAACGCGCAGATCAGCGCGCCGTGACCGCCCATCGAGTGGCCGGTAATCGACTTCAGGCCGGGACTCAGCGGCAGGTTGCCCTCGAGCAGCGCCGGCAGTTCCAGAGTAACGTAGTCGTACATCATGTAGTGCGGCGTCCACGGGCTTTGCGTCGCGTTGACGTAAAACCCGGCGGCCTGGCCGAGGTCGTAACGCTCCGGCTCATCGGCGACATCGACGCCCCGCGGACTGGTGTCCGGGAACACGATCGCGATGCCGTGCTGCGCGGCGAATCGCTGAAACCCGCCCTTGGTGCGCGCGTTGTCGTCGGTACAGGTCAGTCCGGAAAGCCAGTACAGCGCCGGCACGCTGGCCTCCTTCGCCTGCGGCGGCAGGTACACCGAGAAGGTCATCTCGCAATGACAGCTGCTCGAGGGGTGGACATAGCGGTTCAGGTAACCACCGCTCTCCTTGATGCTTTCGATTTCCTTCATGCGAGGCGCTAGAACAGGATGACCGACTTGATGCTCTTGCCCTCATGCATCAGGTCGAACGCCGTGTTGATCTCTTCAAGGCCCATGGTGTGGGTGACGAGGCTGTCAAGTTCGATCGTACCGTCCATATACTGGTCGACCATGCCCGGCAGCTCGGTGCGGCCCTTGACCCCGCCGAACGCGGTACCGATCCAGCGCCGCCCGACGACGAGATTGAACGGTCGAGTCCTGATCTCCTCGCCGGCGCCGGCCACGCCGATAATGGTCGAAACGCCCCAGCCCATGTGCGTGCATTCGAGCGCGTCGCGCATCACGTTGACATTACCGATACATTCGAACGAATAGTCGACCCCGCCGTCGGTCATTTCCTGGATATACTCCGGGATCGAGCCGTCGACATCCTTCGGGTTGATGAAATCGGTCGCGCCGAGCGCCTGCGCCATGTCCCACTTGTCCGGGTTGATGTCGACCGCGATTATACGTTCCGCCTTCGCCATGACCGCGCCCTGGATCGCCGACAGGCCGACTGTGCCGAGGCCGAACACCGCCACCGACGAACCGGGCCTGACCTTCGCCGTGTTCAATACCGCGCCAATGCCGGTGGTGACGCCGCATCCCAGCAGACAGGCCTTGTCCAGCGGCGCCGCGGAATTGATCTTCGCCAGCGCGATCTCCGGCACCACCGTGTATTCGGAAAAAGTCGAGCAGCCCATGTAGTGATAGATATCCTTGCCGTTTTGCGAGAAACGCCGCGTGCCGTCCGGCATGAACCCGGTCCAGACCGTGCCGGCGATGGACTGGCACAGGTTAGTCTGGTCGGAAGCACAAAACGCGCAGGTCGGTTCGCCGCATTCCGGGATATACAGCGGGATGACGTGATCACCCGCCTTCAGGTTCTTGACCCCGGGACCGCATTCGATCACCTCGCAGCCACCCTCGTGGCCGAGGATCGCCGGAAATGCGCCCTCCGGATCCTCCCCGGAAAGGGTAAACGCATCGGTATGGCAGACGCCGCTGGCGTGGACCTTGAGCAGAACCTCGCCTTCTTGCGGACCTGCGACTTCAACTTCTTCAATTTCAAGGGGTTTTTTCGGTTCCCACGCGACCGCGGCTCTCGATTTCATGTTGTCTCCTCGTTTTTTTATCGAGTGAATGAGTCGTCGCAGACTAATTCAGTACGGGCCGACGAGTCAAGCCGGCGGCGCACGCCGCTGCGGCGTAAAATAAGGGAATTATTCGGCCGTTTCGGACTCCAATTCTAATCAGTCGCTGCGGAGGGGAGCCATGCGCTACTTGCCATCGAAAAAAACCAGGATTCTCGCGCTGTTCGGCATATTGCTTGGCGTGATGGTCTACAAGTTCGCGCAGTCGGCCGGGCCCTCGAACGGCTTCGATCTCTCCAATTCGACGCTGCCGCGCGAGCAAATCCTGCACGGCGGCCCGCCGCGCGACGGCATCCCGGCGCTGTCCAATCCGAAGATGGTTTTACCCGAGCAGGCGGACTACCTGCAGCCGATCGATCGCATCGTCGGGATCCGGCTAAACGGCGAGGCCCGTGCCTACCCGATCGGCATTCTGAACTGGCATGAAATCGTCAACGACGAAATCGACGGGCAACGCTTCGCGATCACTTACTGCCCGCTATGCGGCACCGCGGTCGCCTTCGACGCGACGATCGACGGCAAGCCCACCGATTTCGGCGTGTCCGGCCTGCTGTATAACAGCGACGTGCTGCTGTACGATCGTGATACCGAGTCGCTGTGGTCGCAGATCATGAGCGAATCGGTCGCCGGTCCGCGGGTCGGCAAGAAACTGAAGCCGTTGCCGATCAGCCACACGACCTGGCGCGACTGGCTGAGCAAGAACCCGGAGACCAGGGTGCTGTCCGACAATACCGGGCATCACCGTGACTATACGCGCAATCCGTACGCGGGGTACGAGCAGTCCCGCTACACCTATTTCGCGGTCAATAATCAGGCGCCGGATAACTATCACCCGAAGGAAATCGTGGTCGGCCTGAAGCACGACGGCGTGTACAAGGCATACCCGTTCGTCGAGCTCGACAAGCACGGCCAGTCGAGCTTTACCGACCGCGTCAACGGACGCGAATTCAATTTCGAGTGGGACAGCGAAAATCGCAGCGTGACCATCACCGACGGCAACGGCCGCGAGGTTGCCGGCATCCAGGGATTCTGGTTTGCCTGGTTCGCGTTTTACCCGGAAACGCTGGTGTTCAAGGCCAGCGAATCCTGAAACAAGCCGGCTCGTCGCTCAGGTCTGCGAAATCGCCGCGACGCATCGCCTAGACGCCGGGACTTTTTATTCAGGCAGGATTAACCGGAAACCGGTATTGTGACAGAATATTCTTATTTTCCGTCTGATCTTGCCGCGCATAAAATCTCTACTGCTCGCGGGCCTGCTGCCCGCGCTCCTGACCGCACCGGGTATCGCCGCGGATAACTGGAATCTGTGTCACGTGCCCCAGTTTGTCTTCAGCGCAGACGCCGACCTCGAGACAGACGAAACCCGGGTCGAGGCGCAAACCATCGCCAGCGAGGACAGCGACAGGATTCATTTCGTCGGAGCGGTCAGCGTGAACCGTTCCGACCAGCGTATCCGTTCGGATGAACTCTTCATCGACAAGACCACGCGCGAAATCCGTGCCCAGGGCAACGTCGTTTTCGAAAGCCGCGAATACCGTCTGCAGAGCCCGGCGATCCGGATCGACGACGATAACGAGCGGGCGAGTTTCGAGCGGCCCGAGTTCGAGTTGCGCGACCGTCATGCACGCGGCAAGGCCGAGCTCATCGAAAAGCTCGACGCCGATCGCAGCCGTTACCGGAACCTCGAATACACCTCCTGCGACCCCGGCGACCGCAGCTGGCACCTCGCCGCGGAAAGCCTCGAGATCGACGATGCCAGTGGGCGCGGCACCGCGAAGCATACCACGCTGTACCTGAGCGAACTCCCGGTCTTTTACCTGCCCTGGTTCCAGTTTCCAATCGACGACCGACGCATGTCGGGTCTGCTCTCACCGCGCTTCGGTTACGATGACGATAGCGGCACGACCCTGGTGCTGCCGGTTTACTGGAACATCGCGCCGAACTATGACATGACGATCACACCGGCCTGGTACGGCAAGCGCGGTCTGCAGCTGAATACTGAAAACCGTTACCTGACCCGGCTTCACCGCGGCCAGCTCGACCTGTCTTATCTCGATGACGACCGCGAAATCGACGACTCCCGCTGGTATCAGCGTTGGAAACATGACAGCAGCCTGGGCTTCGATCTACAGGCCGACTGGCTGCTCGCCGAGGTTTCCGACGGCGAATTCTTCGACGATTTCGAAAGCATTGCACCGGTTTATAACGACACGCGTCATCTCGAAAGTTTCGTGCGGCTGCAACGCCCGTTCGAGTCCTGGCAAAGCGAATTGCTGTGGCAGGACTACCAGACGCTCGACGAGACCACGGCGGTGGTGAATCGACCCTACCGCCGTCTGCCTCGGCTCGGCGTCGACGGTGAATTCGAATCTTCCGTCGACAACCTGTCGCTTCCGCTAGCAATCGAGTGGGTCAACTTCGAGCGCGACGACAGCGTGACCGGCGAGCGCAGCCACGTCGTCTCGTCGCTTGGTTACCGCGCGCAACAAAGCTGGTATTTCCTGGAGCCGAAGCTGCAGCTTGCCTTCACCGACTATCGCCTCGACAATAATCCCGCCGATAATCGCATCGATCGCGCGCTGCCGACCCTGAGCATCGACAGCGGGATTATCCTCGAGCGCGATGCCGGCTCGCGCGGGCAATGGCTGCAAACCCTGGAACCACGACTCTATTTCCTGCATACGCCGTTCGAGGACCAGGACGAGATTCCCGATTTCGATACGTCCCTGCGCGCATCGACCTACGACAATTTTTTTCGCAATAACCGCTTTATCGGTGCCGATCGAATCGGCGACGCGAACCAGGTTACGCTCGGCATTGCCAGCCGCGTCTTCGCCCGTGACAGCGGCAATCAGCTGATGCATGCCCGTGTCGGCCAAATCCACTATTTCAAGGATCGCCGCGTCAGCCTCGACGGCCAGCGCGACGAGGCCAGCCGCTCCGACCTGATCACCGAGATGGACTGGTGGCCACAGCCCGAACTCAAGTTTGCAACGCGGCTGGTTTACGACGAGGATCTCGGCGACCTGAAACAGAAAGACCTGTCGATCAACTACGCCGACCAGGGGTTCGCCGCCAACTTCGGTTATTACTTCACCGAGGATCAGCTCGAACAGGCGCTGGTCTCGCTGGTCTACCCGGTAAACGAGCGCTGGACGCTGGTCGCCAAGCTGCACCGGTCCTTGCGCTTCGAACAGCCGGTGGATAATTTATTCGGGATTAACTATGAATCCTGCTGTTGGGGCCTTAAAATACTTGCCGGCCAAAGCGGAGACGAAATCGACAATTTTGCCGAAACCGATAACCGGATCTACTTCGAAGTGACGCTGAAAGGTTTGAGCTCGGCAGGCCGTGATATCGATGCCCAGCTGCAAAAGGCGATACCCGGGTACCGCTCGCGTTTTTGAATCTCCCCGCGGATCATCACTATGTTACGAATTACCAGTTTACTGTTCAGCCTGCTTTTCCTGCCACTGCCCGCCACCGCGGCAATGACCAGTCTCGACGAGGTCATCGCGATCGTCGATGAAAGCGTCATCACCAGGCGCGACCTGGCCAACCGCATTCAGCTCGTCAAGGTCGATTTTGCGCGCAATAATCGGCGCCTGCCCGACGACGGAACCCTGCGCCGCCAGGTCCTCGAAGCATTGATCAGCGACTCGCTGCTGCTGCAGGAGGCGAAGCGACGCGGCATCAAGATTACCGACAGCCAGCTTAACCAGACCATGCAGCGCATCGCGCGGCAAAGCGGCCTGAGCCTGTCCGACTATCGCCAGACGATCATCGCCGATGGAATCGATTACGACCGTTACCGCGAAACCGTGCGCCGCGAGTTGATCATCTCGACGCTGCGACAACAATACAGCCAGCGCAACGCCAGCGTCACCGAATCCGAGGTCGAGGATTTCATCGAGCGCAACGCCGACGAGGACGCGAACTACCAGTACCTGCTCTCGCATATCCTGATCGCGGTGCCCGATGCGGCCTCGCCGGAGCAGGTCAGCGAGGCCCAGGAACTGGCTCAGCAGGTACTCGCCAGGCTCGACGCGGGTGAGCCCTTCGAAGAAATGGCGAATACTTTTTCGTCCGGAGATACGGCACTCCAGGGCGGCGACCTCGGATGGCGCAAGAAAGCCGAAATCCCGAGCCTGTTCACCGAGCCGGTGTTGAACATGCAACCCGGAGATTACGCCGGGCCGATTCGCAGCGCCAGCGGCTTTCACATCGTGCATCTGCAACAGCGCCGCGACGTGGCGCAAAAATTGACCCGGCAAACACGTAGTCGGCATATCCTGATCCGGCCCAACGAACTGGTCGGCGAGGAAGACGCGCGCGAAAGACTTGCCGAGTTTCGTCAACGCATTCTCTCGGGCGAGGATTTCGAACGGCTGGCACGACTATATTCGGTAGATTACACGAGCGGCGCTAACGGCGGCGATATCGGCTGGCAAGATCCTGGAGCGACCGTGGCCGAGTACGAAGCGGTAACCGACGAACTCGAGCCGGGCGAAATCAGCGAGCCGTTCCGCACGCAGTTCGGCTGGCATATCGTCGAGGTCCTCGAGCGTCGCACGGTTGACGAAACGGCGCAAAACCGGCGCAACAAGATCCAGTCGCAGCTGTTGCAACAAAAACAGCGCGAGATGTTCGATCTGTGGAAACGCCGCCTGCGCGACGAGGCCTTTGTTATCTTCCCCGATAAACCCGATGCCTGATCCGCGGGTCATTGTCACCTCGGGCGAGCCGGCCGGCATCGGCCCGGATATCGTCGTGCGTCTCGAGCCGACCGACTTTGCCGCCCGCCTGGTCTTGATCGGCGATCTCGAGATGCTCGAGCAACGCGCGCGCGCCTGCGGTATCGATCCGCGGCTCGCCGAATACGGCAGCGACGCACCGTCTGGCGACGTGCTTGAAGTCATCGATATCCCCCTGCGGGTGCCCTGCATCCCGGGTCGGCTCGACAGCGGCAATGCCGACTACGTCCTCAACCTGCTGCGCCGGGCCTGCCAGGGCTGCCTCGACGGCGAATTCGACGCGATGGTCACCGCGCCGGTGCAAAAGGAAATCATCAATCGCGTTGGCGTCGCGTTTACCGGTCATACCGAGTTTCTCGCCGAACTGTGCGCGGCCCCGCTGCCGGTCATGCTGCTGCATGCCGACGCGCTGCGCGTTGCGCTGGTTACGACGCACCTGCCTTTACGCCAGGTAGCCGATGCGATCAGCACCAACCTGATCGAAGAAATCGTGGTTTTGCTCGACCGCGATCTGCGCTCGCGATTCGGTCTCGCGCGACCGCATATCAAGGTTTGCGGGCTCAACCCGCATGCTGGTGAAAACGGTTACCTTGGGCGCGAGGAAATCGAAATCATTCGCCCGGCGATCGAAGCATTGCAGGCGCGCGGTATCAATCTGAGCGGGCCCTACCCGGCGGATACCCTGTTTACCGAGAACATGCTGGCCGATGCCGACGCGGTGCTCGCGATGTATCACGACCAGGGCTTGCCGGTGCTGAAAAATCGCGGCTTTCACCGCGCGGTCAATTCCACCCTGGGCCTGCCAATTATCCGCACCTCGGTCGATCATGGCACCGCGCTGGACCTCGCCGGCACCACCCGGGCCAGCCCGGAAAGCCTGTTCAGCGCCGTGCGTTCGGCGATCGCGCAGGCGCGCTGCAAGCTGGACCATGCACCGGCCGCGTAAACGCTTCGGTCAGCATTTTCTGCACGACCAGCACGTTATCGATTGCCTGCTGCGCGCGATCGATCCGAAACCCGGTGAAGCGCTGGTCGAAATCGGCCCGGGCCGGGGCGCGCTGACTTACCCGCTGCTGCAGCGCTGCCGCCGACTGACCGCGATCGAGCTGGATCGGGACCTGGTGCCTCGCCTCGAGGCGGAGGCAAAACGCTACGGCGAACTGCGCGTGATCAACGCGGATATCCTCGAATTCGACATTGCCAGTCTCGCCGCGGAGCGCCGCCTGCGCCTGGTCGGTAACCTGCCCTACAACATCTCGACGCCACTGATGTTTCATCTCCTCGAATCGGCCGGCCATATTCGCGATATGCATTTCATGGTGCAAAAGGAAGTGGCGCTGCGCATCGTCGCCGGGCCTGGCGAAGCCAACTACGGACGCCTGTCGGTCATGCTGCAATATCGATGCGACTGCCAGTACCTGTTCGACGTGGCACCGGGCAGTTTCAGCCCGCCACCACGCGTCGACTCGGCGGTCGTACGGCTGCTGCCACTGAACGAACCGCGTTGTGATGTCGGTGAATTCAGCGTGTTTTCCGCACTGGTGCAAAGCGCCTTCAGCCAGCGGCGCAAGACCGTCTCGAACTCGCTCAAGGCGCGTCTCGACCGTGAATCGATCCGGGCCTGTCACATCGACCCGGGCGCCCGCGCAGAGAATCTGAGCGTCGAGGATTTCGCTCGCCTGAGCAAGGCCAGCCAGGCATGAGCCGGCTCTCCCTGATTGCCGCGATGGATCGGAATCGCCTGATCGGCGCGAATAACGCGTTGCCCTGGCACCTGCCCGCGGATCTCGCGTTTTTCAAACGGACCACGATGGGCAAGCCGATCATCATGGGGCGTAAAACCTTCGAGTCGATCGGCAAGCCGCTTCCCGGGCGGCGCAACATCGTCGTTACCCGTAACCCGGAGCTCAGCTTTCCCGGCTGCGAGCTGGCCTCCAGTGTCGAGCACGCGCGGCGACTGTGCATCGACGCCGAGGAGATAATGCTGATCGGCGGGGCCAGCCTGTACGCGCAAACCATCGATGAAGCCGATGCGCTTTATATCACGCAAATTCATGCCAGCTTTGATGGCGACACCTGGTTTCCCGCGTTCGACACGGAGTGCTGGAAGGTCGATTTCAGGCAGGACTTCGAAGCCGATCACAGCAACCCCTACCCCTATTCGTTTATAGAATATGTGCGAGATATTTGATCTTTTTTCGGGTAGACTGGTTCGCCCCGCGGTAGCCAGGGCTCGGTATGGACAATAGTATCGGTGAGGATGAAAAACAAATGGAAAGCAGGACGTATATCATCGGCAGAGAAGGTCATATCTATATAAATGACCCGACCGTGAGTAAGCAACACGCCGAAATCCAGGTCATCAACGGCGAGGTTTATCTACGCGACCTGAATTCGACCAATGGTACCTTCCTGATCAAGAACAATCGTCTCGTGCCCTTTCACGAGGGCTACGTCCAGCTGCACCAACCGATAGTGCTCGGCAATCGCCAGTACACGATACAGGGTCTGCTCGAAATCGCTGGCGCTTTTGCCGCGCAATTCGATTCCACCGACGACGAGTAAAGCGCCCGCGGCGAATGCCGCGACCGACTTCGGACTAAGTTATTGCCGACCTGGCCGGGGAAGCCCCGCGCGTCGTCGGGATCGCTTCGAGCGCGCTGCCGGGGCGACTCAGAGGCCGGCCGCCAGCAGCAGAATACCGACGATCCACAGCCAGGGATTGGTGGTCGCGCTTTCCGGCTCCTGTTTCTTCGGCGGGACGGTAACCTTGAAATGCTCGGCCTCGGTATCATTTAAAAACCCGACTGGAACCGGCAATTCTTCCTCGACCATCAGCACCTCGGTAGTCGCGGTGCCGTATTCACCCATCGCCATCAGGATTTGCACATCCTCGTCCGTGGTCAGCGTGATCGCACCCTCGAGCACCACCGCGTGCAGCTTCGCATCCGGGTCGTTGCGACTCACCGTCTGCGTGCAGTCATCCTGCTTGCACAGCTTGATGACGTAATCGGTGCCGCGAATACCGATCGTCGCCAGCCCGGTTTGCACCTGGTAGGTGGCTAGCGCGCTGGCGCCGATCGAACCGGTGATCTTGCGCAATCCGCCTTTCAGCAAGTCGAGGATACTGCTGCTTTCCTTACCGTAGCCCGCGGTGATCAGGTACTCGCTGATCTTGATCACCGAGTCTTGCTTGAGAAAAATCTCGGCACCGTCGTCCATCAACAGGACCATCGTCGATTCCGCATCGGTCTCGATGCGGTCGCCTTCGAAAATCTGCGAATTGATCTGCAGCTGCTGGCGCCTGTCGTTGAGATCACGCGCGAACGCGTTACCCTCGAGACTGGAAACGTAACCGACCTTGGTCTTGGGCGCGATTTCAGGCTCGTAAATTCGCTTGATATCGACCAGTTTCAACCGCGCGCCGTTAACCAGCCGGTCGGAATACTGGTGAAATGAGGCCGGGTTCCATTCGATCAGCTTTTCCTTGATCTGTGGCCACAGATCCTCGTCCTTGGGATAGATCCGGGCGATGATATCGTCGATCGTCATGCCGGGAATAATTTTCAGGATCACGCGTGACGACGGCACCAGTTCGACCGTCGTGCCCGCCTGCGCCACAGGTTGCAGCGAGCCCAGGCTGAGCACGATTGCAAACAGGGTAACTAGTAAATTTCTGTTCAAGACTTTCCACTCTCCATCAAGGTAATATCTTCGGCCTCGCGCAGCGCCTGGCTGACGAAGCTGGCGGTGACGCGCAAAATCGTCAAATCGTTTTCGTCGAACCGTTCGCTGGTCACGTTATTCACTACCTCGATTGCTCCATAAATCGTTTCGTTACTGAACAGGGGCGCGCACATCAGCGCGTTGGTCTTGAAGCCGATTGCCTGGTCGACTTCGGATGACCAGGTGGAAGAACTGTGCACGTCGGTAACGAGCACCGCCTTCCGGGTTTTTACCACCTGCCCGACTATTCCGGTATCCAGGCTGATGCGATGATTGAGTAACTGGTCCCGGGTTTCGCCGATGACCTCGGTGAAGACCAATTCTCCGGCATCTTCGTCAACCAGGATCAGCGAACCGTTTTCCGAGTCGCAGGCATGCAGTGCCAGTGCCAGCAAGTCGTGGATCAACCGTTTCAGGTCGAAACCGGTGCGCATTTCCCGCATAGTCTCACTCATGCGGTCCAGTGCGCGGAATGCCTGCTGGAGTCGAATCAACCGGTCGTTGGTCTTCCGATTGCGAGCTCTCAGCTCGTCGATTTCATCGCGCAACATCGAGACGATATCGCGTTTATCCATGGGCATAACCGCACTGTAGCCGGGCATAAATTATAGTGTTAAACCGGTTAAATATAGCGAAAAACATCGCTTTTGACCGTTAACCGGTCAGCAAAAGTGAAATAGTTTACGCGACTGGCTCAAGGATAAAATTTGACTATAGAAAGCCGTTTATTTATCCGCCTGGATCGGTTTGTTGGTGTAGGAATCGACAAAAAACCAGTGTTCCGTTTCGTCGTCGATGCGCAGCGCGACCAGGTGCTCGCCCCACACGCAGCCTCCGTCCAGCGCAAAGTGGCGACCGTAGGCGCCGACCGGCAGGGTCGACCAGTGGCCGAAAAGCACGCGTATTTCCGGCTTCAACGACGATTCGAGTTCGAACCAGGGCGTCAGGCGTTTACCGACCTGTCGCGGGCTACCGCTGGCGTTGAAGTTAAGCATTCTCGTCGGCGTGAAGTAGCGCATCCGGGTAAATATATTCGTAATCGTGCGCAGGCGCCGGTAACCGGTGAGCTCGTTCGACCAGCGGCGCGGCTGGTTTCCGTACATTTTCTTGAAAAAGCGCCTGGCCTTGTTGCCCCGAATCGCGGCCTCGACTTCGGCGGCGAGCGACTTGGCAACTTTCAGCGTCCAGTCTGGGTGCACCCCGGCATGCACCAGCAAGGTTTTTTGCCGTTTGTCGTAATGCAGCATCGGGCGCGCCTGCAGCCAGTCGAGCAGGTCGTCGCGCTCGGCACAGTGCAAAATCGTCTGCAGGCCGCCGGCATCGCGGGCCTTGTCGATACCGTAGGCGAGCGCGAGCAGGTGCAGGTCATGATTGCCGAGCACGCTGATCGCGCTGCTGCCGAGCGATTTGACGAAACGCAGGGTTTCCAGGGATTGGGGTCCACGATTGACGAGGTCGCCGCAAAACCAGAGCTGGTCGCTGGCCGGGTCGAAGCTGATCTTTTCCAGGAGTCTGCAGAGCTCGTCGTAGCAGCCCTGCACATCGCCTATCGCGTAAATTGCCACGTAAGGCCTTGGTTAATGCAGTACACGTGGAGTAGATAGCACAAATTCTTCAATCGGTGCGTCAAAATGCGAACCATCGTCGGCCAGCATCTGGTAGCTTCCCTTCATCGTGCCGACCGAAGTCTCGAGCATCGTCCCCGAGGTATAAACGAACTGCTCGCCCGGCTTCAGTTCGGGCTGTTCGCCAACCACGCCATCGCCGCGAACTTCCTGCACCTTCTGATTCGAGTCGGTGATTACCCAGTGGCGGGTCAGCAGCTTGGCGCCCTGCCGCCCCTTGTTCTGAATCGTAATGGTATAGGCGAACACGTAGTAATTCTGCTCGGGGTTGGACTGTTCCTCGATATAACGGGTTTCGACATCGACCTGGATTCTGTTCAACACGGGTTCGTTCATCTGCGCCGGGATCTCGCTATCATTTGCGCGGCATTATACCGCGACCGCTGCCTTGATGTGCTCGTGGAATTGATAGTCGCTCAGCTCGAAGTCGTCGAAACGAAACTCGAACAGGTCGTTGACTTCGGGATTGATTCGCATCCGCGGCAGTGGGTACGGCTTGCGCGATAACTGCAGCCGCGCCTGCGGTAAATGGTTGGTATAGAGATGCGCGTCACCGAGCGTATGCACGAACTCGCCGGCCTCGAGGCCGGTCACCTGGGCCACCATCATCAGCAGAAGCGCGTAGGATGCGATATTGAACGGCACGCCGAGAAAAATATCGGCGCTGCGCTGGTACAGCTGGCACGACAGGCGGCCGTCGGCGACGTAAAACTGGAAAAATGCGTGACAGGGCGGCAGGGCCATCTTGTCGATCTCGCCGGCATTCCACGCGCTGACGATCAGGCGGCGCGAATCGGGTGTTTTGCGGATCGCGTCGACGACCTGTGTAATCTGGTCGACGACTTCGCCGTCCGCCGTGCGCCAGGAGCGCCACTGCGCGCCGTAGACCGGCCCGAGATCGCCGTTTTCGTCGGCCCATTCGTCCCAGATTCGCACCTTGTTTTCGCGCAGGTAGGCAATATTGGTATCACCCTGCAGGAACCAGAGCAATTCGTGAATAATCGAGTGCAGATGCAGTTTCTTGGTCGTGATCAGCGGGAATCCGTCGGCCAGATCGAAGCGCATCTGGTAGCCGAATACCGACAGCGTGCCGGTCCCGGTGCGATCCTGTTTTTCGCTGCCGTGCTCCAGCACGTGTGACATCAGGTCAAGATATTGCCGCATTTTCGCTTTCCCGTCTGGCCAGTATCAGCAGTACGACGCCCACTATAATCATTGGCAACGATAATACAATGCCTCGCGTCAGCCAGTCCGTGCCGAGCAGGTAACCGATGTGCGCGTCGGGCAGGCGCAGCAGTTCGGCGAGGCTGCGCAAGACTCCGTAACCAAGCAAAAACGCGCCCGATATCATCATCCGCGGGCGCTGTCGCGCCGACATCAGCCATAACACGGCGAACAGCAGCAGACCCTCGAGCAACATCTGGTAGAGCTGGCTCGGATGCCGTGCGCTGTAGCAAAGCGGACCGGCAAAATCGACGAAACGATCGGGCGGGAACTGCTCGCAGGACAGTTTCATCGCCCACGGCACCTTGCCCGGTGCGCCCCACAGCTCGGCGTTAATGAAATTGCCGAGACGCCCGGCGGCGAGCCCCAGCGGCACCAGCGGTGAAACGAAATCGGTCAGCTCGAAGAGGCCGCAGCCGAGCTTGCGCCGGTATAGCACCATCGCCACGATAACGCCCAGCAGGCCGCCGTGAAAAGACATGCCGCCTTCCCAGATTTTGAGCAGGTACAACGGGTTTTGCACGAAGCTGTCGAAATTGTAGAAAATCACCGAGCCGATGCGACCGCCCAGCACGACCCCGAGCGCACCGTAAAAAATCAGGTCGTCGACCTGTTCCGGGCGCACCGGCGACCAGGGTTTTTGCGCGCGCCGCTTGCCCAGCCACCAGGCGCCGGCGAACGCGACCAGGTACATCAGGCCGTACCAGTGGATCTTGACCGGTCCCAGCGCGAGCGCTACCGGGTCTATCGTGGGATAGGCAATCATCGTGAACTGGCCTGATTTATCTCATGAGCTGCGGCAACCAGGGTCGTATTATCGCACGGAAACAAATGCGAATGCAGGAGCACGAAGCGGTAATGCCGAATCCGCCGCAGGCGCCGGGAAAACGGGTGCGGGACTGCCCCGGCCCGGCCATGTCCGCGATTCCACCGGCGCGGGTTTGCCGCAATCAATCGACGAACAGCACCAGTCCCCAGGTCACACCGAGGATCAATATCGCCAGCGCGACCGCGGCCGAGCCCATATCCTTGGCGCGTCCCGATAGCTCGTGCATTTCGCCGCCGAAACGGTCGACCACGGCCTCGATCGCGGAATTCAACAGTTCGACCAGCAGCAACAGCAGAACGCTCGCCACGAGCAGGGTTTTTTCGACGCCGCCATCGCCGAGCCACAGTCCGAGCGGGATCAGGATCAGCGCAAGCAGGATTTCTTCGCGGAACGCGGCCTCGTGGTACCAGGCCGCGCGCAGTCCCCGCCAGGAATAGCCGGTCGCCTTGATCATCCGTTGAATGCCGTGATTGCCGCTGTAGGCCATATTCGCTCCGCTATTGAACTGCGCGACTCGCCGGGCGCCGGCGCGGCGGAACCGCGGCTGATATAATCCGGCAGCCGCAATCGCGCGTGAACCGCGCGTTTACTCTTCGTCGGCGATGCTTTCTTCGTAGGCGTCGGCGTCGAGCAGATCGCCGGCTTCGTCAGGATCCTCGAGCGCGATCTTATACATCCAGCCGTCGCCGTACGGATCATGGTTGATCCGCTCGGGCGCGTCCTCGAGATCGGAATTGACCTCTGTGACCTCGCCGCTGAGCGGCGCGTAGGTGTCCGACGCGGCCTTGACCGACTCGATGACTCCAACCGAGTCGCCGGCGGCAATCGAGCTGCCCTCTTCCGGCAATTCCACGTAAACCAGGTCACCGAGCAGTTCCTGGGCATGATCGGTGATTCCAACCGTGGCGACATCGCCCTCGATCAACACCCATTCGTGCGAAGACAGGTACTTTAAGTCTTTCGGTACATCGCTCATTTATTATTTCCCCTCGCTGTTTAACATTGATTTCCCCTCGCGGACGAAAGGAAGTTTGACGATTTCCGCCTGCAATCGCTTATTGCGAACTTCGACTTCGACCTTGCCCTCGGCCGCGGCGGGCACGCGCGCCATGGCGATCGATTTCTGCAGCGTCGGCGAATAGCTGCCCGAGGTAATCTCGCCCTCGCCCTGCGGGGTGATCACTTTCAGGTGGTTGCGCAACACGCCCTTGTCCAATAATACCAGACCGACGAAGCGCTGCTGAACCCCGGCTGCCTGCTGCGCCTGCAGCGCCGCCTTGCCGATAAAATCGCGATCGTCTTTCATCGCCAGCGTCCAGCCGAGGCCCGAGACCAGCGGGCTCGTGGTCTCGTCCATGTCGGCGCCGTACAGGTTCAGGCCGGCCTCGTGGCGCAGCGTATCGCGCGCGCCGAGACCGCAGGGCGCGATACCGGCGTCGAGCAGGCGCTGCCACAGGTCAGCGATCTGACCGGCGAGCATCATGATTTCGAAACCGTCTTCGCCGGTGTAGCCGGTGCGTGCGACGAAACAGTCGTCGAACTCCGCGCCCTGGAAACGGGTCAGCTGTTGCAGCGCCGGCTGCTGGTAATCCTCGAACAGCGCAATCGACTTCGCCCGCGCGTTCGGCCCCTGCACCGCGATCATCGCAACGTCGTCGCGAAACTTGACGATCAGGTCCGCATAGCCTTGCGCATGCCGATCCAGCCAGGCAAGGTCTTTTTCCCGGGTCGCCGAGTTGATCACCACGCGGTAATGCTGTTCGCGCAGGAAATAGGCGATCAGGTCGTCGATGACGCCGCCGTCCTCGTTCAACATGCAGCTGTACAGGGCCTTGCCGTTTACGCTCAGTTTGGCGACGTCGTTGGCGAACAGGTATTGCAGGTAGGCTTTCGCGTCGGCGCCGGAAACGTCGACCACGGTCATGTGCGATACGTCGAACATGCCGGCATCGGTGCGCACCGCTTCGTGCTCGGCGATTTGCGAGCCGTAATTGATCGGCATGTCCCAGCCGAAAAAGTCGACCATCTTGGCCGACGCGTCGAGGTGGCACTGGTAAAGCGGCGTTTTATTGCCCATCGAAGGCTTGTCCTCTTATTGGTTTGCCGAAGGCCCTGTGAACAAACCAGAGGATAGTATTTGCGCGGCCGTAATTAAAGGGCTATTTTGCAGACCAGCGCGCCTTCTTCCTCGCCTTCTTCCTGTTCCCTGATTTGTTCGGCAATTTTTTCAGCCCGGGCCCTGTTGCTCGCAATCGTTTGGGCCAGTGCGAGCTGTTGCTCGAGATACTCGACCAGATCGGCAAGAATTTCTTCGGGGATAGTCGGACTCGCGCCGAGAATCGTGAAAATTCCCCCGCTCACATCGATCAGCAGGATATTGCCACCGGCGTCGATAACCTGACCGAAGCTGCCGCTTAGGCCGCCGCTAAAGATAAACGGGCGAAAGCTGCTGGTGACAAGCCCAAGCGAGGTCGTGGTAAAGCCGATCACGAGCGTGCCGCCGTTGAGTTGGGTTGCTCCGGTCACGATTAGCTGGTCCGAGATCGTCGAAAAGCCGTTGTTGAATACTTCGACCACCATCGCCGAAGCAGGGTTTTGCGTATAGTTGCCGCTGATCGTCAGGTTACCGATGGCGCCGGTGCCGCCGACCACGAGCAATCCCGAGTTGTTGACCACGTTGCCGAGCACGCTACCGGTGCCGCCAAGGATCGACGCGTCCATCTGCAGCGTACTTCCGGGCAGCCCGGACAGATCCAGGCTCGCGTTATCCAGCTCCAGCGCGCCGAGATTGGTCAGCGACGCGGGTAGCGTGAGCGTCGCGCCGTTATCGACCAGCACGATGCCCGACGACGCCAGGCTGCCGTTGAGCACGCGATTCGCGGAAAAGACCAGCGCGCCGCTACTGACGTTGTAGATACCGATATCGTTGGCCTCGGCATCGGCAACCTGCAGGATGCCACCGGCCACGTTGACCGTATCGTTGTTGATGAAGTTACCGGTAAAGGACAGGATACCGCCAAGCGTCAATACCTGCGCGTTGTTGGTGAAATCGACCGAAACCACCGTGGTGCCGCCGAAATTGGTGAACAGGCTACTGTCGTTATCGAATAGCCCGCTGGCATCGGTACTGGTGATGTCGCCCTCGCCGAAATGGTGAAAACTGAGCCCGCCGCCCTGATTCAGCACTATCGCGCCGTTGACCAGGTCGAGATCGCCGCTGCCGAACACGTCGACATCATTGGCGTTGGTATCGAGCGTAATTCCGTCGAGGGTCTTGGTCGCCGACCCGGCAAGGGTCAATTTCGTCGTGCCGGGCGAACCGGCAAGTACCAGCGGCGCGCTACCCGAAATCGTACCGCCGGTCCAGGTATTGCCGACGCCGTCAAGTGTGGC
>JBFGQE010000029.1:0-17585 GCA_041564355.1 Gammaproteobacteria bacterium
AAGGTCCATGAAAACCAGTTCATGCGGCCAAGCCCCCGCGTGTTGATTTGCGTGCCCTGCGTCGCGACCCAGGTCGAGCGGCGCGCGATCCGCGAGTCCGCGCTCGGCGCCGGCGCGCGCAAGGTATACCTGATCGAGGAACCGATGGCGGCGGCAATCGGCGCCGGCATGCCGGTCGACGAGGCACAGGGCTCGATGGTGCTCGATATCGGCGGCGGCACCTCCGAGGTCGCGGTCATGTCGCTGAACGGAATCGTCAACTCGGCCTCGGTGCGCATCGGCGGCGACCGCTTCGACGACGCAATCATCAACTACGTGCGTCGCAACTACGGCATCCTGATCGGCGAGGCTACCGCGGAAAAGATCAAGGTGCAGATCGCGGCAGCGTACCCGGGCAAGGACTTGCTCGAGATGGAAGTGAAAGGCCGGAACCTGTCGGAAGGCGTGCCGCGCAGTTTTACGCTGAACAGCAACGAAATCCTGGAGGCGCTGCAGGACCCGCTCTACGGGATTATTTCCGCGGTCAAGAACGCGCTCGAGCACACTCCGCCCGAGCTCGGTTCGGACATCGCTGAACGCGGCATCGTGCTGACCGGTGGCGGCGCGCTGCTGCGCGACCTGGATCGACTGATCATGGAGGAAACCGGTTTGCCCGTGATTATTGCCGAGGATCCGCTGACCTGTGTTGCGCGCGGCGGCGGCCGGGTGCTCGAAATGATCGATGAACATGGGCTGGATTTTCTCGCCGTAGAGTAACTCCCTGCAGCCGCGTTAATGAAAATCCTCTTCCAGGCACGTGGCGCTTCCCTACACGCCCTGATCCTGATGGTGTTCTGTGTCGCGATGATGGTCGTCGACCACCGCTTTAACCATCTCGAGGTCGTGCGTTCCAATATTTCCCTGGCGATATCGCCGCTGCGTTATCTGGTCAGCTTGCCGGCGACCGCGGGCAGCTGGCTTGGCGACTGGTTTACATCACACACCGAGCTGCTCGAGGAGAACGAAAAGCTGAAGGCCGAGGGACGCATCCTCAACGCCCGATTGCAAAAGCTTGAAATACTGGCCGAGGAGAATGCCCGCCTGCGTAACCTGCTCGGTTCGGCACGCAAGATCGTCGATGACGTCATCGTCGCCGAACTGCTCTCGGTGGATCAGAACCCGTATCGACAGTTGATCGAGATCAACAAGGGCAGCGCCGATGGCGTCGAAATCGGTTATGCGGTCATCGACGATTTCGGCGTAATGGGCCAGGTTATTCACGTTAATCCGCAGTCGGCGACCACCATCCTGATTTCCGATCCGGAGCACGCCATCCCGGTACAGTTCATTCGCAGCGGCACGCGCTCGGTGGCATTTGGCCGGGGATCGACCAGTCAGCTCGAACTGCGTTACCTGCCGGCCACGGCCGACATCATGATCGGTGACGAGCTCGTCACGTCGGGCCTTGGCGGACGCTTTCCTCCCGACTACCCGGTGGCGCGAGTGATCGAAATCAACGAGGATCGTGTGCTCGGTTTCGTCACCGTACTGGCCGAGCCGCGCGCGCGTCTCGATTCCAGTCGCGACGTGTTGATCATCAAGCCGCGATCCTGACTTCAGCCGCGTGTCGCCACTTCGCTACCTTGTCATCTACCTGAGCCTCGTGGTTGCACTGGTGCTGACGATCCTGCCGCTGCCGGACTGGGTGCAGATCTATCGGCCTAACTGGGTTGCATTGGTGCTGATCTACTGGAGTATGGCGCTGCCCAAGCGCGTCGGCCTGTGGTTCGCTTTTTTTACCGGCATCGTGCTCGACGTATCGCAGGGAACATTGCTCGGACAGCATACGCTGGCGCTGGTGGTGGTCATATTCATCAACCTCAATTTTTACCAGCGTATCCGCGTGCTTGGCCTGGCGCAGCAGGCGATTTATATCTTCGCGTTGCTGCTGATCAACCAGGTTCTGGTGGCCTGGGTCGAGGGCATCATGGGTCGTCCGACACCGCTATTGGCATTTTTCGGCGCGCCGTTTATCGGCACGCTGATCTGGCCGTGGGTATTCGTCGTGCTGCGCGACATCCGGCGCAAGGCGATGCTGCACTAGCTCATGGGTGAATCACGCGACTTCGATTATATCGACAGCGACACGGCGCTGGCGCAATTCTGTTCGGCGTTACGCGGAGATGGCTACTGTGCGATCGATACCGAGTTCATCCGCGAGAGCACTTACTATCCGGTGCTCGCGTTGATCCAGGTTGCCAGCGAGGAACGCCGCGCCTGCATCGATCCGCTGGCGATTGACGATTTCGCACCGCTGGCGGCGCTACTGGTCGATAACGATCTGCTCAAGGTTTTTCACTCGCCGTCACAGGATCTCGAGATTCTTTACCAGAAGTTCGGCCAGGTGCCGTGCCCGATTTTCGACACCCAGCTCGCCGCGGCCGTGCTGGGTCTGAACCACCAGGCATCCTACGCCGACCTGGTCGAGCAGTTTACCGGCGTCAGCCTGGAGAAAAAGTATACGCGTGCAGACTGGACCCGACGTCCACTGAGTGTCGACGAGCTGGATTACGCGATGGACGATGTGCGTTATCTGTTGCCGGTCTACCGACAGCTGCACGAGCAGTTGGTAGCCACGCGGCGTCTCGGCTGGATCGAGAAGGATCTCGCCGCAATGAGCGATAGCTCGAATTACGAAGTGGACAAGGACCAGTTATGGCGCCGACTCAGGGGAGTGCAAAAGCTCAAAGGCGAAAAGCTGCAGATTGCGCACGATCTGTGCCAGTGGCGAGAAGAGGTCGCGCAAAAGCAGAATCGGCCGCGTCGCTGGATTGCAAAAGACGACGCGATCGTGCAGATCGCGCGGCACGAGCCGGTCGATCTCGAGTCACTGGCACAAATTCCCGAACTGCCCGACAAAACGGTCAAGCGCCACGGCGCAAAATTATTGGAAATTGTCGCTGCGGCCGGGCGCGTCGACCCGGCGAGTTATCCTCGCCACGAACAGGCCAGGACGATGGATGCGAACCAGCTCGCGTTGGGTGATTGCCTGATGGGCCTGTGCCGCATGATTGCCGATGATAACCAGATCGCGCTGGCTACCTTGGCAACGCGTAAGGATATCGACAATCTGGTCCTCGACCAGAAGAAGAGCCGGCTAACGCAAGGCTGGCGTTTCGCGATGGCGGGTGAGCAATTGCTGGCGTTTATCCATGGCCAGTCAATGCTGCGCGTCGATGGGCAAAAGCTGCACCTCGAGCAGCCCGAAAAAACCGACTAATTTCCTGCTCTCGTTAACCTGTCCAGGTACTGCGCCTACTGCACAAGGATGCTCGAGAACAGTACCTCGGATACGTTTTCGTTGCCGGACAGGTCGGCTATCAATTGCCTGATCTGCGAGGTCGCCTGGCGGCGGATTTCCTCGCGTTTACCCGGTGACTTGATGTTGGCCGCATCCTGCTCGCTGAGCAGCATGATCAGCGTGTGACGAATCGCCGGCACATGAATCTTGACCGCCTCTTCCGCATCGGAGTCGCCGACCAGTACGTCGGCGCTGATCTGCAAAAAGGTCAGCTTGCGCTTGCCGCCCAGGTTTAGAACCATGGGCTCGCCGAGCGATACGTAAGCGCTTTTTCCCGATGACTGCGCCCCGTCCTCAGCCGCGTGCAGCGGGGTGATTGCGATCAGTGCCAGAAACAGGCTAACAATTATTTTTTGCATGGTATTTGCGGTCACCTCTTGTAAGATATCGGGTTTGCAGGATTCTACGGTTAGTTGAAACGTCTTATGACTCCAGACAGAATTGAGCAGCTGATTGCCGCGCGTATGCCCGATGCCAGGATCGACGTCAGTGGCGACGAAGGCAAATTTGTTGCGAACGTCGTCAGCGATGCGTTCGAGGGTCTTACCCCGTTGAAGCGCCACAAGCTGGTATATGCCTGTGTCAACGACGAGATTGCCTCGGGCGAGTTGCATGCGTTGACCATTATTGCCAAAACTCCCGCCGAGCTCGCCTAGTCCGCGATAAACTGGCAATTGCGGCCCGAATGCTTGGCCTTGTACAGGGCCGCATCGGCGCGCTCGTAAATAGTCTCGATCGTGTCGCCATCCCGCGTTTCGGTGATTCCGGCGGACAGTGTCAGCCGCACCGGCTCGCCCTTGAAATGAATGCTGCTCTCGGCAATCGCATCGCGCAGCTTGGCAACCAGTTTGTTCGCACTCTGCGCGCTGGTTTCGGTTAGCAGCAGCACGAATTCTTCGCCGCCGATGCGAAACACGCAATCCGAGTCGCGCAAGTATTGCTGCATTAGTTGGGCGATGATTTTTAACGCCGTGTCGCCGGCGCTGTGCCCGTAGGTATCGTTGATTTGCTTGAAATGATCGATATCGAGGATCGCGTAGCTGAACGGGGTCTGGTAACGATTCCAGCGCGACCATTCCTGCTGGATGCGCTCGTCGTATGCCATGCGGCTGTAGACCCCGGTCAGGGCATCGTAAAGCAGCTTGGCACGGTTTTCGTTCAACATGGCCTGCAGTTCATGGGTTTCCTGCTCCATTCTTGAGAGCTGCTGGGTCAGCTTCTGATTGCGCTCTTCCGTTGCCTCGTGACGTTGGTTGAAACGATCGACGAAATCGTTGACGCCACCCCGGATGTGCTCGATGTTCTTCGTGATCTCCCGTTTCAGTTGCTGCAGACTATTGCTGGTCTGGAAATTTTGCTGCATCAGGCTCATACCCTGCTGGACGAATTCGTGCAAGGACAGCGCTTCCTTGTGATCGCACTGATGGTCGCGGTGATCTTCGGCGATGACCTCGGTGATTTCACCGAGCTGCTCGGTTACGTTAATGATGAAAGCCTCGAGCTCGCGTTTTTCCTCGTCCATTCGCTTTAACGACGAAGCGACCGAGGCGACGATATCGTTCAGCGTATCGGCCCATTCCCCGACACCGACCCCGTCGCGAACCCTCTCCTGAATTTGCTGCGTCGAATCGCTTGCGCCCTGCACGATCGCGAGTCGCTCGAGTAGCGTCGTTATCACCTCGTCGATGGAAGCGTCGGCGGCGGGCTCGGCGAATCTCTGGTTGATCAGGTTTGCCAGATCCTGCAGGATCGACTCTTCGTCATCGCCGGCGTCGGCGACGATGCGCTCCTGCAGAGCCTCGCAATCGGCCGAATCGAGTTCGAGCAGGCCGAGCAGTCGCGTCACGATCTGCAGCGCGTCGGTTTTTGCCGAAGGGTGGTCGAAATTTTGGTTGATCAGTTCCGCGAGCCGCTGGATGTAGACGCTGATCTGGTCGCGTTCCTGTCCCCCGGCTACCGATTTCAACAGTTCGGAACAGATTTCCCGCAATTGCGCGCGCTGTGCCTTGTCGAAGTGAATATTCTGCAGCAGCTCGAGCAGCAGCAATATGGGGTCGGAACGACGGGACAGGTTGCTTCCCCGGGTGACGTCCAGTGCGGTGATGATGCGGGACAGGGATTCCAGCGCATCGGCCAGCCTTGCGTCTCGTTTTTCCCGCGACAGCTCCTGGATCAGGCGCAGCTGCTGGTCGAGGTCGGCGTCGATTCCGCGCCCGGCGATGGTCAGCCGGCCGATGGTCTTGCGCAGCAATTCCTCGATTCGCGTCCACTCGCGCTCGCGCGTATCGAGATCGTCGAGCGCGGCCTGGTATTTGGATTTCCAGTCGGTGGTTTGTTCGGCCTCGTTTAGCATCTGCCCTGGTTTCCTCTTCCCGAAGGCAATTCCTCGCGCAACGGGTAACCTGCCCGCGATTGACAAGAATCGGGGTCACATGCTTGAGTATCGGCAGTAATCGCCGTTTTATAAGCCGAAAATGAAGCAATTAGCACTGATTTGTGCATTCGATCGTCTGGAGGACCCGGGTTCCTACGGGTTTTCGGTCGAACAACGGGGCAAGACCGTCGACGGTTTCGTCGTGCGCCGTGACGACGAGTGTTTCGCCTACCGCAATCGTTGCCCGCATACCGGGTCGCCGCTGGACTGGGTCGAACACCAGTTTCTCGATCTCGACGGGACCTTGATCCAGTGCGCGGTGCACGATGCGCGCTTCCTGATCGATACCGGCGAATGCGTCTTCGGTCCCTGCCCGGGCGCCAGCCTCGAAGCCTTACCTATCCGCGTCGAGGCGGGCAATATCTACCTGATCGGTGACGCGTAGAGGTCGTATTCGTCGGCGCCGGTGATCTCGACCCGGCAAAATTCCCCGGTGGCAAGCGGCTGTTCACTGTCGATGTGCACGAGTCCATCGATTTCCGGCGCGTCGGCGTAGGAGCGAGCGATCCATCCCCGTTCGTCGCTGGCCTCGACGAGGACATCGAACTGCTGGCCGACGCGCGCGGCGAGCTTGCGCGCGCTGATCTGCTGTTGCCTGCGCATGAAGCGATCGTAACGCTCCTGCTTGACCGTTTCGTCGACCGGGTCGGGCAACGCATTGGCCGCGGCACCGTCAACGGCTGAATAGGTAAAGCAGCCAACGCGATCGAGCTGCGCGCTGTCCAGAAATTCCAGCAACTCGTTAAAATCCGCTTCGGTTTCACCCGGAAAACCGACGATAAAGGTGCTGCGAATCACCAGCTCGGGGCAGATCTCGCGCCAGGCGGCAATGCGCTCGAGCACGCGATCGCGATTTCCGGGTCTTTTCATCGCCTTCAGTATTTTCCGGCTCGCATGCTGAAACGGAATATCGAGATAGGGCAGAACCAGGCCGTCGGCCATCAGCGGAATCACCTCGTCGACGTGCGGATAGGGGTAGACATAGTGCAGGCGAATCCAGACGCCTAGCTGGCCGAGCGTGCGCGCGAGGTCCAGAAACCGGGTTTGCAACGGCTGGCCCTGCCAGAATCGAGTAGCGTAGCGGCAATCGACGCCGTATGCGCTGGTGTCCTGTGAAATGACCAGGATTTCGCGAATTCCGGCATCCGCGAGCAGCTGAGCCTCGTCCATGACCTGGTCGATCGGACGGCTGACCAGGTCGCCGCGCATCGATGGAATGATGCAGAAGCTGCACCGGTGATTGCAGCCCTCGGAAATCTTCAGGTAGGCGTAATGACGCGGGGTCAGGCGTACGCCCTGTTTCGGCACGAGGTCGAAAAACGGATCGTGCGGCGCGGGCAGATGCTCGCGTACCGCATGCATCACTTCGTCACAGGCTTGCGGGCCGGTTACCGCGAGCAGGTCCGGAAAGCGCTGGCTGATCATCTCGGCGCGGGCGCCAAGGCAGCCGGTGACGATCACGCGCCCGTTCCGGCTCATCGCTTCGTCGATGTTGCTCAGCGATTCCTCGACCGCGGCGTCGATGAAACCACAGGTGTTGACGATCACCATGTCGGCGTCGTCGAAGTCGGGCGTAATCGCGTAGCCCTCGGCGCGCAACCGGGTGATGACCTGTTCCGAATCCACGGTCGCCTTGGGGCAACCGAGACTGACGAATCCGACCCGTGGAGACGGCATGCTCAACGGATTAACCGGCCGCGGCGACGCAGTGCGGGAAAAGCGGGAAAATGCGGGGTGACGGGGCTCAAGCGATCGACCGGTTGACAAAGATCGGGCATTATCCTCGAAACTGTGAAGCAGCGCAAAAATGCAGCTATAACTACACTGGATGCGGTAGCGTATCCATGATTTAATCCTGACTATTAGCAGATCACGGTAAGGTTATGAAATCTCTAAAATTGCTGTTCCCGCTTATCTGCCTGTTCGGGCTTGCGACGGGTTTGCGCGCGGAACTGCAGGATCAGGGCCTGAATTCGGTCATGCAAATCATCGACAAGGCGATTGCGCAGGTCAACGCGGCGCCGGCCGAGGAAGGCGAAACCGAGGACGCGGCCGTGCGCGAAAATGCAATCAGCACCATCATCAACATGTCGCGAACGCTCGGCACGCTGAGTTATTCGCGCCTGCAGTGCGGTGAAGCCGCGGTGCTCGCCGAGTTTACCCAGCGCGTGCAAATGATGCCCGACGAGTCTCGTGACCCGATGCGCGATGCCTTTCAGGAGGGTTTCGACAAGAGCAGGGATGAGACCGAGCTGCTGTCGCAGGATGAATGCGAGCGCCTGACGCGTTCCCGCAAGCGCACCGAAGCCGTCGAAGAGGCCAACGTGGCCGAGGACGAGAAGCGTCGCAAGACCGAGCAGCCCGTCGTCGAGAAGGTCGAGGAGGTTGTCCCCGCCGAGGACCCGAAGCTGCGCCATTTGCGCATCGCCGAGATTACCGGGCAGCTGGCCTACAAGCGCAAGTTTTGCCAGGATGAAAAGGTGTTTAATCGAGATTACAACGAATACCTGGAGTCGGTACCGCAGGACTACCGTGAAGATGTAAAAACGGCTTACTGGAAGGGGTACAAGCGCGGCAAGCGCCTGAACAAGAACCTGACCCAGGACAAGTGCTGATTACCGGGAACGGGTTTCTACCGTTCCCGCGTAGGGGCCAGGCTAGTCGTCCAGGTAACTGCTCGCGAGCAGGTAAAGTCCCGGAATGAAAAACACCGCGCTGATTAGCGGCACGATACAGTTGCCGTGGCCGACCATGATCGGCGCGATCCCGTCCAGTCCGATGATAATACTGGCGCTGACCACGAAACCGGCGCCAATGATCGCGCGCACGCTGCGCCGGTTGGCGCGCCGAATTTCCCGTTTCAACTCGTCGATCTGCCCCGTCCTTATTTCGATACGCAGCTCGTCATTGGCGATCTTGTCCAGTGCCTTGAACGCGAGTTGCGGCAGGTCCGGCAGGTGCTCGGCGATATAGGGCAGGTTTTCCTTCAGTCCCCTGACCAGCGCGCGCATTCCGAGCTGCTCGCTCAGCCAACGCTCGAGGAACGGCTTGGCCGTGTCCCACAGGTCGAGCTGCGGATAAAGCTGGCGCCCGATACCCTCGATATGCAGAAACGTTTTTTCCAGCAACAATAATTGCGGCTGGATTTCCATGTTGAAGGCGCGCGCGGTCTGGAACAGGCGCAGCAGTAATTGGCCGAAAGATATATCCGCCAGTGGACGCTGGAACATCGGTTCGCAGACGCTGCGTACCGCGGCCTCGAATTCTTCGATCCGCGTATCCTCATCGACCCAGCCCGAATCGACGTGAAGCTCAGCCACGCGGCGGTAGTCACGATTGAAAAAGGCGACGAAATTTTCCGCGAGGTAGCGCTGATCGCGGGTCGACAGGGATCCCATGATGCCGAAATCGACCGCGATATATTGCGGATCGTCGGGGTTCTCCAGCGAAACGAAAATATTTCCCGGATGCATGTCGGCATGAAAGTAATTGTGCTCGAAGACCTGGGTAAAAAAGATCTCTACGCCCTTGCGCGAGAGCAGCTCCAGGTTAACCCCGCGTTCGCGCAGTTGCGCGATATCGGTCACCGGGATTCCGCGGATACGCTCGATGACCATGACCTTCGGGCGACAGTAGTCCCAGTAGATCTCGGGCACGTACAGATCGGGGGAGCCGGTGAAATTACGTCGCAGTTGGCTCGCGTTGGCCGCCTCGCGCACAAGATCAAGCTCGTGCAGAATCGTGGTCTCGAACTCGCGCACGACCTGGATCGGTTTCACCCGCGGCGCTTCTTCCCAGTAACGATCGGCCATGCGCGCGAGCATCATGAGCACCTCGATGTCCTGGCGGATTTTTTGCTCGATGCCCGGCCGCACGATCTTGACCACGACATCGCGGCCGTCGGCGAGCTGCGCCGCATAGACCTGCGCGATCGACGCCGACGCGATTTCTCGCTCGTCGAAATGGGCAAAGGCGCTGGTCACCGGCATATCGAGCTGTTGCTCGAGGATGGCGCGCGCCTCGGCGAGCGGGAACGGCGGCACGCGGTCGAGCAGCTTTTCGAGTTCGTCGGCGATCTCATTACCCAGCAGGTCGCGCCGGGTCGACAGCATTTGCCCGAACTTGATGAAGATCGGGCCGAGCTCCTCGATGCACAGGCGCAGGCGCTGCGCCCGGGTCAGGTCCTTGCTGCGAAACCAGTTGAACGGGTTGATCATCCCGACCAGGTAGAGCGGGCGGAAGAAATGCATCGACAACACGATTTCATCGAGGCCGTAACGCGCCAGCGTGAAATTTATCGAGACCAGTCGCAGCAGGTTGCGCACGCGGGTCAGCGCTCCCGAATCTTGTCGAGCAGTAACTGCAGTCGCGCCTCGGCGCGGGCAACGTCGTTGCGCAGTTCACCGACCCGGGCCTGGAACGACTCGAATTCGACCTCGGTCGGACTGAGGCGCGCCTCCTCGCGCAGATACTCGCTGCTGGTGCGCAATAGTGAATCGGCACTCTGCTGGAGCCAGTGACCGAGTTCGCGAACGCGCTGGTGAATCTGGAACGCCAGCACGTCACCCGTCTGGCGGGACAGCGCCTCTTCCCAGTCGACATCGAGATCGGAGAGGATCGCCTGCATCTTCTGCGCAATCCCTACGTTGCCATGGAAGCTGACCCGCTCCTGGATCGAGGTCGATATCTTGTCTTCGCTGCCGGCAAGATTGAACAGCGCCATCAGCCGGCCGGACACGGTTGCATCGACTTCGCGCGCTGGCGCCTCGCGCGCGAGACGGATGCCCCAGTCGCCCGGGTGGCAATAGACCTGGAAATCCAGGTCGGTAATATCGAATTCGATGCAACTGCCCTGCAGCTCGCGGCATCGGCGCAGCGCTTTTTCGTCGAAGTCCAGCAGCCGATTGCCGCCAATTTCGATTGCTTCGAGCAGCGTCGACTGCAGCGAGTCGATGAGCGTAGCACCTGGATCGGCCTCGGCATTCACGGTGCCCGGCCCGCCTAGTACTTGAACGCGCGGTGCAGCGCCACGATACCGCCGCTGAGGTTGTGCACCTGGACTTCGTCGAAGCCCTGGTCGAGGATGATCTGCTTCAGCGCTGCCTGGTCCGGGTGCATGCGAATGGATTCGGCGAGGTACTGGTAGCTTTCACGGTCGCGCGCAATTACTTCGCCCAGGCGCGGCAGAATCTTGAACGAGTAAAAGTCGTAGAGTTTTTCCAGCGGCTCGTACAGCGGCCGTGAAAATTCGAGTACGCACAGCCGGCCGCCCGGTTTCACCACGCGCTGCATGGAGGCAAGCGCCTTTTCCTTGTCGGTTACGTTGCGCAGGCCGAAAGCAATGCTGACGCAATCGAAGCGGGCGTCATCGAAGGGCAGGATCTCGGCGTTGCACTGCACGGTATCGATTCCGTCGACGAGTCCCGCGTCGATTGCGCGGTCGCGACCGCGTTCGAGCATTGCCGCGTTGATATCCGCGAGCACGACGCGCCCGCCCGGCGCAACCAGTTCGGCCTGTTTCAGCGCGAGATCACCGGTCCCGCCGGCCAGGTCGAGAACCTCGTGGCCCGGGCGGAGGCCGCACATTTCCAGCGTGAAACGTTTCCACAGGTGATGCACGCCGAACGACATCACGTCGTTCATCAGGTCGTATTTTTCGGCGACCGAATCGAACACGGCGCCGACCCGGCGCTGCTTGTCCGCGGCCGGAATCTCTTCGTAGCCAAAGTTTGTCGTGTCGTTATTCTGCATGCCTAGAACCATATCACGAGAGCCCGGTGCCGTCATGATCTAAGCTTGCGTGCGGTCGACGCCAGGCGCGCCATCCCGCGGTTTGACCGCGGAATCGAGTTCCGGCAATCGGCCGCAGGCCCGCAGCCGCCTGGCAGCATCTATGAATCCGGCTTGCGCTTGTGCCCGGCAGCCTCGAGGCGGTCGAGGTAAGCCTGCCATCGATCCTCGTAGGTTTGTCCGAGTTCGTAGAGGTAATCCCAGCTGTAGATGCCGCTGTCGTGGTTGTCGTCGAAGACGAGCTTGATCGCGTAATGGCCGATCGGCTCGATGTTGTCGATGCCGACGTCTTCCTTGCCGATCTGCAGCACCTCCTGCCCGGGACTGTGCCCCTGGACCTCCGCCGACGGCGAGTAAACTCGCAGGTACTCGGCCGGCAGCTGGAAACTGGAACCGTCTTCGAAAGCAAGCTCGAGCACGCGCGATATCTTGTGCAGGTTGATGTCGGTCGGTTTCATCAGAGTATGTACTGCGACAGGTCTTCGTCGAGCGACAGCTCGCCGAGGTGTTCGTTGACGTACTCGGCGTCGATCGTGATGGCCTGGTCGACCATGTCGGAGGCCTCGAAACTGATCGTTTCGAGCAAGCGCTCCATGACCGTGTGCAGGCGTCGCGCGCCGATGTTTTCCTGTTTCTCGTTGACCTGCCAGGCGATCTCGGCGATGCGCTGCAGGGCGTCGTCGGTGAAGCTCAGTTGCACGCCCTCGGTCGCCATCAGTGCGCTGTACTGCTCGGTCAGACTCGCATTCGGCTCGCGCAGGATGCGCACGAAGTCGTTGATGGTCAGCGCGGCAAGCTCGACCCGGATCGGCAGCCGGCCCTGTAACTCGGGGATCAGGTCACTGGGCTTGGACAGGTGGAACGCGCCGGATGCGATGAACAGGATATGGTCGGTCTTGATCATGCCGGCCTTGGTCGACACGGTACAGCCCTCGACCAGCGGCAGCAGGTCGCGTTGCACGCCTTCGCGCGACACGTCGGCGCCACTGGTCTCCTGGCGCTTAGCGACCTTGTCGATTTCGTCGATGAAAACGATGCCGTTCTGTTCCGCGTTTTCCAGCGCGGTCATCTTCAGCTCGTCCTCGTTGATCAGTTTCGCGGCTTCCTCGTCGGTCAGCATTTTCAGCGCATCCTCGACGCGCAGCTTGCGGGTGCGGGACTTGCCGCCGCCGAGATTCTGGAACATGCCCTGCAGCTGACTGGTCATTTCCTCCATGCCGGGCGGGGCCATAATTTCGACGCCGAGACTCGGCATCTGCAGCTCGACCTCGATCTCCTTGTCGTTGAGCTTGCCCTCGCGCAGCATCTTGCGAAACTTCTGCCGCGTGCCGTCGCCGGAGCGCTCGGTTTCGTCCTGGTATTCAGTGGGCCGCGGCAGCAGCGCGTCGAGCACCTTTTCCTCGGCCGCGTCCTCGGCGCGATGGCGCACGCGATCGACCTCGGCCTCGCGCATTTCCTTGATCGACGTATCGACGAGATCGCGGATGATCGACTCGACGTCGCGGCCGACGTAGCCGACCTCGGTGAACTTGGTCGCTTCGACCTTGATGAACGGCGCGTTGGCAAGACGCGCAAGGCGCCGCGCAATCTCGGTCTTGCCGACACCGGTAGGACCCATCATCAGGATATTTTTCGGCGTGATTTCGTTGCGCAGGTCCTCGCTGACCTGCTGCCGGCGCCAGCGGTTGCGCAGCGCGATCGCGACCGCGCGCTTGGCGTTGTCCTGGCCGATGATGTGATTATCGAGTTCCTGCGTGATTTCACGCGGGGTCATCGGCGATTGCGCGATGCGTTGACTGTCCATGGCTGGCTCTAGTAACTGATTTCTTCGAAGGTGTGGTTGAGATTCGTGTAGACGCAAATCTTGCCGGCGATCTGCAGGCCTTTCTCGACGATCTCGCGTGCGCCGAGGTCGGTCGTATCGAGCATCGCCCGTGCCGCGGCCTGGGCGTAGGGCCCGCCGGAACCGATCGCCATCAGGCTGTCCTCGGGCTCGATCACGTCGCCGTTTCCGGAAATAATCAGCGAGGCTTCTTCGTTGGCCACGCAGAGCAGGGCTTCGAGCCTGCGCAGCGCGCGATCCGAGCGCCATTCCTTGGCCAGTTCTACCGCGGCGCGAATCATTTGTCCGCCGTGCTTTTCGAGCTTGCCCTCGAACAGTTCGAACAGCAGGAAGGCGTCGGCGGTGCCGCCGGCAAACCCGGCGATGACCTTGTCCTTGTACAGGCGGCGCACCTTGCGCGCATTGCCCTTCATGATCGTATCGCCCATGCTGACCTGGCCGTCGCCGCCGATAACCACCTGGTTATTACGCCGCACCGAGAGAATCGTCGTACCGTCGTATTGTTGCAAAATGGCGCCTCGGGGAATATCTGGTCGAGACATTGTGATATATGGGCCGCTCAAAGGGAATACAAGCAGCAGTGATGAACCGCCGGGGACGGAACCGGTTTTCGCCCCGTGCCCCGGGTATCCGGGCAAAACTGTCGAAAACCTGCACTGTCCCCTCGCAGGGAGAGCCTCCTCCCAACCCCGTCGGAGAATCCTCAGCTCTTGCGCCGCGCGCGCGGATGGGCCTCGTCGTAGACCTTGGCCAGGTGCTGGAAATCGAGGTGGGTGTAGACCTGCGTGGTGGCGATATTGGCGTGACCGAGCAATTCCTGCACCGCGCGCAGGTCCGAGCTCGATTCGAGCAGGTGCGTGGCGAAGGAGTGACGCAGCATGTGCGGCGACAGGTGCTGCTCGAGCCCGCGCTTGCGGATCAACTGAACCAGCCGGGCCTGCACGTTGCGCGCGGAGATGCGCCGTCCGCGCTGGCTCAGGAACAATGCCTTCGGAGCATTGTCGGCAGCCATCTCGCCGCGACGCTCGAGCCAGCGTTCGACCGCGGTGACGGCTTTACCGCCGATCGGCAGCTGGCGCGTCTTGTTGCCCTTGCCAGTTACGATCAACCGGCGCTGCGCGAGATCGATATCGTCGAGATCGATGCCGACCAGCTCGGCGAGGCGCAGCCCCGACGAGTAAATCAATTCGAACATCGCGACATCGCGCAGCAGCAACGCGCCGGCATCGTCTTCGACCCGCAGCAGGCGGTCGATCACGTCGGCGTCGCAGGTTTTCGGCAAAGGCTTGTCTGCCTTCGGCGCGCTGACCTCGAGCGCCGGATTTTTTGCCGCTACCCCATGCTGGATCAGGTACTGGTAAAAACTGCGAATCGCCGATAGTTCTCGCTGGATCGTGCGGCTCTTGCGTCCCTGGCGATGGCGTTGCGCGGCGAACGCGCTGACCTCGGGATGGTTGACCCGGTCCCAGGATTCGATCGAACGTGCTTTCAGGAACTCGCCGAACTGGCGCAGGTCACGGTGGTAATTGTTGCAGGTGTGCGCAGAGTAGTATTTTTCGCTGCGTAACATCTGGATGAAGCGGTCCAGATATTCGGTCATCGCGGATCAGTCCTGCAGCAGGGATTTCAGCCGGTTGCTGACCAGTTCGCCGAGTTGTTGCAGAAAGATGGTGCCCATAGCCAGGCCGAAACGGTCCGGGCTGGTGCTGCCGAGACACAGCAGGCCAAGTTCGCGAGTATGGTAGAGCGGGATCAGCGCGCTCGAGCCGATCTGGATTTCGGGGCCGAACAGTTGCTGGTTGATCTTCTCGTCCTGGCGGCCGCAGACCGGTTTGCGCGCTTCGATCCAGGGCTTGACGCTGTCGACGATGCCGCTGTCCGCATCGAGGTAAAGGCCTTCGAGTAGCGTGCCCCCGTCGCCGACGTCGGGGAGGAAGCGAAAACAGACAAAATCGGTGTAAAAGAAAGTCTGCACCTGGTCCTGCACCATCGCCAGCACGTCGTGTAACTGGTCGGCGTTCATTAATTCCAGCGCGAGGCGGTGGAAACGCTGGTTCAACTCCTCGTTTTCACGCGCAATCCCGACCAGCTCGTCGATCTTGGCCTTGAGCGCCTTGTTTTCCTCGCGTAACAGCTTCAACTGGCGCTCCACCAGCGACGTCGCGCCCCCGGTCTTGTGCGGAATGACCAGTGACGAAAACACGTCGGGGTAAGCCATTAGCACCTCGGGATGACGCTGCAGGTACTGGATAACGCGGGCCTCGTCGACCGATTCGCTCTGCGCGGGTTCCGCGGAAACTTCACTCATATTCAATCTCGCCGTGATAAACCATTGCCGTTTCGCCCGTCATCATAACGGGGTTTGCATCGCCTTGCCATTCCATATTGAGCTCGCCCCCGGCAAGCCGCGCGGTGGCGCACGAATCGAGCAGGCCGAGCTGCACTCCGGTCACCATCGCGGCGCAGGCGCCGCTGCCGCAGGCGCGGGTTTCGCCGACGCCGCGTTCGAAAACCCGCAGGCGAAAAGCCCCCCGATCGATCACCTGCATGAAGCCGACATTGACCCGTTCGGGGAAAAGCGGATGCGATTCGAACGCGGGGCCGAGGCGCTCGACCGGGGCGGTGTCGACGTTGTCGACCCGCAGCACCATGTGCGGATTGCCGATCGAACAGGCGCTAAATTCGTATTCTCGACCGTCATGCTCGGTCCGGTAAAGCGTTTCACGGCGCGGCGCATCGAGCGGAATTTCAGCCGGCTCGAAGCGCGGTACGCCCATATCGACGCGAAAGCGAGTGCGGTCGACCGCCTCGAGCCGCAGGAGCCCGCCGCTGGTCTCGACCGGGATCACGTCGAGATCGGTCAGCCCCTGCTCGCGCACGAAACGCGCGAAGCAGCGCGCGCCGTTGCCGCATTGCTCGACCTCGCCACCGTCCGCGTTGTAAATGCGGTAGCGGAAGGCCGCGGCGGCGTTGCGTGGCGGCTCGACCACGAGCATCTGGTCGAAGCCGACGCCGCCGAAACGATCCGCCCAGCGGCGCACCAGTTCGGGGCGCGCGTCGAACGACTGGTTGATCGCGTCGATCACCATGAAATCGTTGCCGAGGCCGTGCATCTTGGCGAAACGCAGGCTCATGGCAGCAGCGTCTCGCCGCGGATCTGGTCGAAGAAGCGCTCGCGTTCGCGCACGCAGTAATGTGCGTCGCCGTCGACCATGACCTCGGCGGCGCGATTGCGCGAGTTGTAGTTCGATGCCATGTCGAAACCGTAAGCGCCCGCCGAGCGAATTGCGATCAGGTCGTCCTGTTCGAGGCGCAGCGCGCGGTCCTTGCCGAGAAAATCGCTCGATTCGCAAATCGCGCCGACCACGTCGTAAACTTTTTCCGCGGCGTCGCTGGCCTGGTGCACGCGGATGATCTCCTGCCACGCGCCGTACAGTGCCGGGCGCAGCAGGTCGTTCATCGCTGCATCGACCACGGCGAAATTCTTGTCCGCGCCATGCTTCAGGTAATTGACCCGGCTGACCAGGATTCCGGCGTTGCCGGCGATCGCGCGGCCGGGCTCGATCAGGATCGTGCCGGCAAAGCCCTGCAGGCGTTCGCGCAGCGTGCTGGCCCACTCGTCCGGCAGCGGCGGTGCCTCGTCGCGGTAGCGAATGCCGAGTCCGCCGCCGAGGTCGAGATGACGGATCTCGATGCCCTGGTCGCGCAACTTCTCGATCAGCTCGAGCAGGCGATCGAGCGCGTCGATGTACGGCGACATCTCGGTCAGCTGCGAACCGATGTGGCAATCCATGCCAATCACCTCGATATGCTCGAGTTTCGCCGCGGCGAGGTAAACCTGCTCGGCGTTGGCAAAAGCGACACCGAACTTGTTTTCCTTGAGCCCGGTGGAAATGTACGGGTGGGTTTTCGCGTCGACGTCCGGGTTGACGCGGAACGAAACGCGCGCGGTTTGCCCGCGAGCCCGCGCGATGGCGGCGATGCGTCCCAGCTCCGGCTCGGATTCGACGTTGAAACAAAGGATGTCGACCTCGAGCGCGGCTTCGATTTCGCCGGGCAGCTTGCCGACTCCGGAAAACACGATCCTGGCCGGGTCGCCGCCGGCCTGCAGCACGCGCTGCAGCTCACCGCCGGAAACGATATCGAAGCCCGAGCCGAGCCGCGCCAGCAGGTTCAGC
>JBFGQE010000030.1:0-17207 GCA_041564355.1 Gammaproteobacteria bacterium
ACTGGAAGGAAAAGGGCGCGCCGTTGAACGTCCCGGTCAAGTCGGATTCGTTCAAGTACCTGACCGAAAAGGGTGCGATCTCGATGCCGACGCCGCCGCAGATGCATAACGACGGCAACTATATTATCAGCCTCGGCAACCTGTGCCGCTGGCTGGCCGAGCAGGCCGAGGAACTGGGCGTCGAAATTTTCCCCGGGTTCGCCGCGGCCGAAGTGCTGTACGACGAGTCCGGCGCGGTGCGCGGCGTCGCCACCGGCGACATGGGCATCGGCAAGGACGGTGAACCGACCGACCATTACGAACCCGGAGTCGAGCTGATCGGCCGGCAGACGATTTTTGCGGAAGGCTGCCGTGGCTCGCTGACCGGCGAGTTGTTCGACAAATTCAAGCTGCGCGACGGCGTCGAGGCGCAGACCTACGGCATCGGCATCAAGGAAATCTGGGAAGTGCGCCCCGAGGTGCACGACGAAGGCGCAACCCTGCACACGATCGGCTGGCCGCTGAAGTCGGACACCTACGGCGGCTCGTTCCTGTATCACAACGAAAACAACCAGGTCGCTGTCGGCTTCGTCATTGGCCTCGATTACCGCAATCCGCACCTGAGCCCGTTCCACGAGTTTCAGCGCTTCAAGAACCACCCGGCGATCCGTCCGATATTCGAGGGCGGGACGCGGATTTCCTACGGCGCGCGCGCGATATCCGAGGGCGGCTGGCAATCGATTCCGCGCCTGACTTTTCCCGGCGGGCTGCTGGTCGGCGATACCGCCGGTTTTTTGAACGTGCCGAAGATCAAGGGCACGCATACCGCGATGAAGTCGGCGATGCTCGCGGCCGAGGCCGTGTTCGACGCTTTGCCGGCCGAGTTCGACGAAGAAAACCCGGGCCCGGCGATCGAGGCGACCGCGTACCCGGAAAAATTCCGCCAGTCGTGGTTGTGGCAGGAATTGCACAAGGTGCGCAATATCCGCCCTGGATTTCAGAAGGGCCTGTGGCTCGGCCTTGCCAACGCGGCGCTCGAGTCCTATATCCTGCGCGGCAAGTCGCCCTGGACCATGGGCCATCATGCCGACCACGAACAGATCGGGCACAAGGACGATTATCCGAAGATCGACTACCCGAAACCGGACGGTGTCATCAGCTTCGACCGCGCGTCGTCGGTTTACCTGTCCGGCACCAACCACGAAGACAATCAGCCCGCGCACCTGCGCCTGCGCGACCCGAGCGTGCCGATCGAGCTGAACCTGGCGAAATACGACGCACCCGAGCAGCGCTATTGTCCGGCCGGTGTCTACGAAATCGTCGAACTCGAGGGCAAGCCGGCGCTGCAGATCAACGCGCAAAACTGCGTGCACTGCAAGACCTGCGATATCAAGGACCCGAGCCAGAATATCCACTGGGTCGTGCCGGAAGGCGGCGGCGGACCGGCTTATCCGAACATGTGACTGTCACCGCGCCGCGCGCGGTGACAGTCATCCCGGAAACGCCCCAGGCCTGATTCGGGTTCGAGCAAAGCTCGTCTGCGGGAAACCGGCAAAAAAAAGGGAATAGACCCCGTCAGAGATCTATTCCCAGTTGTTTGTCCTCATAGGAGAGAACAATGCCGCATGTAATTATAGAACACTCTGCCGATGTTGCAGATCAAATCGAGATCGACGGCCTGGTTGCCGCGGCGCATGCGGGCGCCCACGACTCCGGCCTGTTCTCCGAGTACGACATCAAGACCCGCGCGATTGGCTATGACCATCATCGCATGGGGCAGACCCGGGATTCGTTCGTGCACGTCAGGCTGCACCTGCTCGACGGGCGCAGCGATGCACAGAAGGCGGCGCTCAGCGAGGCCGTTCTGGCGCGCATCGAGCCCCTGTTGCCGGGGGTGGCCAGCGTCGGCGTCGAAATTGTCGACATGCACCGCGCGAGCTACCGCAAGCGCGTGCTCGAATAGCGATCCGGGTATCAGCCGCCGCAGGCGGCGAACATCGCGTCACGCAAGCGGTTTCGTCCGAGTCGATGCAGTTCGCCGAGCAGTTCCCAACCCGGCTCGATATCGATGCGCAGATATTCGTTGTCGGGTTCGAGCGTCAACTGGTGCGCGCCGATACTCACGCTCATACACAGGCGCATGGCAATCACTTCGGGGATGACTTCGATCTCTTCGTCGCCCAGCGGCAACAGGGTGTGGTAGCCGCCGAGCAGTGATGCCGCGAGCGCGAGCGGATCGCGCTGTTCGAGCATCGCGTAGGTTGCCGCGATGGCCGGCTCGACGACCAGCCAGGACTCGACCATATCGCCGAAATCGATGAGGCTGACGACGCGCCGGGCGTCGTTGTCGAGCAGCACGTTATTGCGGTTCGCATCATTGTGGATCACCCCGCGGCGCAGTCTTGCCTGTCGCGCAACGAAGCGTTCGCGAAAAGACTCGACAAATTGTTCGACCAGTGCGTACCGCGCCCGGTCGGTAATCAACGGCATGAACGCATCGACCGTTTGCAGCGCCCGGTCCATTTTCCACAACAGGGGTCGCTCGAGTGCCGGGTGCGCAAAGCCGGCCAGCGCAAGATCGAGCCGGGCGAGGTTGCGGCCGAGGTCGTCCAGCAACTCGGCACTCGGTTCGCCAACCTCGGCGAGTATGCGTCCTTCGATGAAGGGCAACACGCGACAGGCATGCCGGTCTCCCGACTCGCTGGTCAGGAGCTCGATATCGCGGCCGTGGATCGACGTTTGCGGGGTTGCCACACGCGTAAAGACGCCCGCGGCGGCAATTCGTTCGAACGCCCGATGCTGGCATTCGAGCATGGCCGGGTCTTCGTCGGCGTTGGCGATCTTGAGGACGAACCTGCCGCCAGGCCCGTCGAGCAGGAAATTGAGGTCGCGTTCGCCGTCGAGTGTCCTGATCGAGCCGTCGATGGCGAACAGCGAGTGAGCGATTTCGGCCGCCTGCGCCTCGCTGAAGTCGGGCAGCCTGCAACTATCGGACATGTTATTTCCGGGCGCAAAACCGGCATTGTAATCGATGTCGCAATTCGGTAACCAGTGGGCATGGACGACCGCGATGGGACTATATATAGTCCGGGAAAAACGGGGAGCATTACATGTCAGTCCGGCTTGGAATCGACACCGGCGGTACCTTTACCGATGCGGTGCTGGTCGACGACAGCAAGCGGATCGTCAGCGCCGAGAAAAGCCTGACCACGCGCTTCGACCTGAGCATCGGCATCGGTGACGTGATCGGCAAGTTGCCGTCGGAACGACTCGCCGAGGTCAGCATGGTATCGCTATCGACCACGCTGACGACCAACTCGGTGGTCGAAGACCTCGGCGCGCCGGTGTGCGTGCTATTGCCGGGATATACCGCGGAGCAGGTCAGGCAGAGCGGCTTGCTCGATATTTTGCCGGCGCAACTCGTGGTCACGCTCGCCGGCGGTTACGACGCGGTTGGTCGCGAGCGCGAGCCGCTCGACGAGGAGTCGGCGCGCGAGGCAATCGAGAAACTGCAGGACCAGGTATCGGCCTTCGCGATTTCGAGCATGTTCGGCACGCGCAATTCGAGCCACGAAAACCGACTCAAGCAACTGGTTACCGAATTGACCGGCATGCCGGTGATTTGCGGTCACGAACTGGCCTCGAGCCTCGGCGCTCCGCGGCGCGCGTTAACCGCCGCGCTCAATGCACGCATGGTGCCGCCGATCAAGGAGCTGATCCTGTCGGTACAAAAAATCCTCGATCGTCACGCGATCGACGCGCCGCTGATGCTGGTCAAGGGAGACGGTTCGCTGGCCAGCCTCGAAAACGCGATCGAAAAACCGATCGGCACGGTTCTTTCCGGGCCGGCCGCGAGCGTAATCGGTGCCTGCCAGTTATCCGGGCTCGAGAGCGCGATCGTCGCCGACATGGGCGGCACCACGACGGATATCGCGATCGTCAGCAACGGCCAGCCGCAGCTGAGCCCGGACGGCGCGAACATCGGCGACTGGCGGCCGATGATCGAAGCCGTCCGGGTCAGCTCGATCGGCCTCGGTGGCGACAGCGAGATCCGTTTCGGCGGGCACAAGGGGCTGTCGCTGGGGCCGCGACGGGTGGTGCCGACCAGCCTGCTTGCACACCTCTATCCGGAGGTGATTCCGAAACTGGAGATGCAACTGGGCGGTATGGCCAGCGCGCGCAGTAATCGTTTCGTCATGCGTCTCGAAAACAACCACGCGTTGTTGAGCCAGCTGAATACGGTCGAGCTCGAAGCCTGGGAGCTGCTCTCCGACAGGCCGGTCGAGCTGGACGCCATGGTGCAGGAAAATCGCGCCTATGCGCGCGCGCTGGCCAAGCTGAAGCGGCTGGGGCTCGCGATTTACAGCGGCTTCACGCCATCGGACGCGGTGCACGTGCTTGGCATCAACTCGCACTGGGACCAGCGCGCGGCGGAACTCTCGGCGCGCCTGTGGATGCGCCAGATGCGCTTTCTGTACGGCTACGGAAAATGGGACGGCGATGACGTCGAGGCCGCCTGCCGGCAGGTTTACGACCTGGTTATCGCGACCATCCGGCGCCTGTTGATCGAGGTCGGGCTGAACGAGTTCGACCTGGCTCGTTCGAACAGGAACGATGCGATCGTCGATACGATTACGCGCATGGTGATCCAGGGCCACCCGGACCAGGCGCGCAAGCCGTTGTTTAATCTGGAGTTTGCCAGCGACTACCCGATCATCGCGGTCGGCGCGCCGGCGGCGAGTTATTATACGGATGTGGCTTCGAGCATGGCGATCGACCTGTATCTGCCCGAGCACGCCGACGTGGCCAACGCGTTCGGCGCGGTCATGGGTAGCGTCATTCAGCGCGCGCAGGTGACCGTGACGCAACCGACGCACGGCATCTTCTGCCTGTTTCACGACGACCAGCCGCAAAACTTCGAATCGCTCGACGCGGCGCGCAAGCGGGCCCGGGAAATCGTCACGCGCCTCGCCGAGCAGCGGGCGCTGGACGCCGGCGCGATCGATCCGCAGGTTACCCTGGAATTCGACGACGTACATGTGCACGACGAGGTCGACGGCGAGTTGTTCCTCGAGTCGACCGTGATCGCGACCGCGATCGGTCCGGCCTGCAATTGGCGCCAGGACGCGCCGGCGTGAACCTGGAGAACGAACTGCGGGAGTTCGGCCTGTTTGTCCGCGGTGTCACGCGGATCACGGATGCCGAACGCGAAGCTTACGGCTTCGACGCCGCGCTTGACCGAATCGCTCTGGTCGGCAATATCGGTTCGAGCTACTGGGCGGCATTCAGCGGGTCGACCGAATTCGGCGACGGCAAACCCGACCCGCTCGATCGCTGGAGCCGCCGGATTGCCGAGACGGTTGCTGGCAGGCATGGTTTGCGCCCGGTTTATCCCTTCGAAGGTCCGCCGTACTTCCCGTTTCAGCAGTGGGCCGGGCGTGCCGAAGGGCTTGCGCAATCACCGATCGGCGTCATGATTCACCCGGAATTCGGACTCTGGCACAGCTATCGTTTCGCGCTGCTGGCCGCCGAAATCGACGCCGAGCCCGACCAGCGGCTTGCCGCGTCACCCTGCCTGAGTTGTGCCGATCAGCCCTGCCTGAGTGCCTGCCCGGTGGGCGCTTTTAGCCCGCGGGGCTACGCTGTCGAGAGTTGCGCGCAGTATCTCGAGGCGACCCCGTCGGCCGATTGCAATGCGCGCGGCTGCATTGCCCGATCCGCCTGCCCGGTAGCGCCCGATTTGCGCTATGATCACGATCAGGCAAGGTTTCATTTACAGGCATTTCTCGCCGCCCGCTGAAATTTGCGATCCCGGGCCGAAATTTGTGCTGTATTACTTATTCCGGAATCTCAATAGTCATCTATAATCGGTTGATTAGTATGTCTATTTTGAGCTCGATGAGGACAGGCCAACGGCCTGCCAGGATTTAAGCGTAATTTATGACTTTACCCGGGATTACCATCTCCAGTCACCTGCCGCGGCCGCTTCGGGGCTGCGCTTCGGGGAGGCTTGCACATGGCTAATGTCGCGGTAGACGCCAGCAAGCTGTATCGCAAGCTGCTCGAGCCGAATGCATCGCACAACGAGATTATCGATGAGCTCGAAGCGCAGCAGCAGGATTTGCGCCCGGAAGATGTTATCAACTACGCGTTGCGTCTGGAGTCGGAAGAGGCCATCCGCTTGTTGAAACTGGTCGAGGGCACCACGCAACCGATTAACCTGTCCAACCTCAGCGTGCACCTGGACAAGGTCGAAGACCCCGAGTTCAAGATTCCGTTGTTGCGTTACCTGGGTTCGGTCAACCACGAAAAAATCCCGCTGGTTGCGACCCAGTTTCTACGCGACAAAAACAAGGTCGTCATCCTCGAAGCGCTGAAGGCACTCGATCGGCAGGAGATCAGTTTCGACGTATCGGTACTGTTGCCCTTTGTCGGCGCCATGGAGGGTATCCAGCTCGAACTCGCGCTGCAGGTGATTTCCAAGCAGGCCGACGCCAACCTGGTGCCCCACCTGTCGGCTTACCTGGCAGGCAAGTCCGAGGAGCTGAACGATTTCTTTGCCCAGATCGTCGTTAATCACAGCGATGCGCCCAACTTCGAGAAATTCCTGCGCCGCCTGCAGCTCGAGGACGACTGGACGCGCGGCCAGGCGGTCGAGCGAGTGCAAAAGTTCTCCAATGAAAACCTGTCCGAGGTCGCGCGCCAACTGGCCGAGCATGATCAGGAGTTCATCCGTAATACCGCGCAGCAAATGGTCATGAACCTGCTCGGTGACGAAGATCTGGCCAAGATCGAGGAATTCGCGCTGAGCGACAACTGGCAGGTGCGGGAACGTGCCATCCAGTCGCTGGTCAAGTCCTCGAATCGCAAGGCGATTTCGATTCTCGACAAGCTGGTCAAACAGTATCCCGACGACTTCGTTCTCGCGCTGCGCGCGGTTCGCCAGCTCGGTTTCGGCAAGGGCCTCGAGATCGCCTTCGACGGGCTCAAACACGAACAAGCCAACGTGCAGCGCACCGCGCTGGAAACCATCGAGGCGATAACCCAGGAAAAACACGCTGCCAACGTGCGCGACAACGTACTGTGGAGTATTCCGACGCTGGCGCCGGAAATGCGTGAATTTGCGAAGATGCTGATTGCGCAGCTTACCAAGGATTTCAACCTGCCCGATATTCAGCTCGACGAGGAGACCAATACCTTCAGCGGCGCGCCCGACATTCCGATACTCGGCGATCGCTCCGCGTTTCGTTCCCAGTCCGCGCAACCGCCGTCGAACACGTCTCCGCTGGACCGGCTCAAGCCCGGTTCGGTGTGGATGGACCGTTACCATATCAAGCAGGAAATCGGTCGCGGCGCGATGGGGCGCGTCATGCTGGTGGAAGACGATATGGTCGACGAGTCGCTGATCCTGAAATTCATGCTGCCCGAGCTGACCGTTGACGATCAGTCCGTCGAGCGCTTCAAGCGCGAAGTCAAGTACTCGCGCAAGGTCACCCATCGTAACGTAATCCGCGTGCACGATATTTTTCTGAAGGACCATGTCTGCGCAATTTCGATGGAGTATTTCAAGAGTCGCGGGCTCGAGTCGGTGTTGAAGGAAGTTGAGTGCTTTTCCACCGAGGACGGATTAAACATTCTTCACCAGATAGCGAGCGGCATGGCCGCAGCGCACGAGCAGGAAGTGATCCACCGCGACCTGAAGCCGAGCAACATCCTGATTGACGACAAATGGCACGTCAAAATCGTGGATTTCGGTATTGCCTCGGCCGGCACCCAGTCCGAGGCAACGCTAACCCAGACCGGCTCGATTATCGGCAGCCCGGCCTACCTCGCGCCGGAGCGCGCCGAGGGTGTCGACGCCGACGAACGCAGCGATATTTACTCGCTTGGCATCATTGCCTACTACCTTTTCAGCGGCAAATTGCCCTACGTCGGCAGGCCGATGGAAGTCCTGTCGCAGCACCGCGACGGTAATGCGCCGCCGATCACGAAGGTCAATGCCGACGCGTCACCCGAAGTGTCGAAGCTGATCGTCAGGATGATGGCGGTCGACCCGTCGGCGCGGCCGCAGTCCATGGCCGAGGTTCGCGACGAGGTCAAGGCGCTGCTCGACGCCGCCACCGCCGAAAAAGAGTAATCGTAAACGCCGACTCGGGATGGTTTCTCGCGGAGGCGCGGGGAACGCGGGGGAAGAACTTGGCATTGCGACGCCGCGGGATCGAGTCAATCGGTTATCAGTGCCAGACCCGATCCGCGCTGACGAGTCGCCGCAAATCCGCCTCGGCAACAACATCATTACAACCTGTGCTTCCCCGCGTCCGCCGCGTCTCCGCGAGAAACCCCGCCCCGAGCTTTTCTAACCCAGCGACTGCACCGCGGTCATCGCGATCAGGTAGTAAACGTCGTCACTGTTGCAGCCTCTCGACAGGTCGTTGGCGGGTCGATTGAGTCCCTGCAGGATCGGCCCGATCGCAACCGCGTCACCGAACCTTTGGGTCAGCTTGTAACCGATATTGCCCGCGTTCAGATCCGGAAATATCAGCACGTTGGCCTGCCCCTGGACCTGTGAATCGGATATTTTCTGTTTCGCGATCGCGGGCACGATCGCCGCGTCGAGCTGAACCTCGCCCTCGATCGCGACGCCCGGCAGCTGCCTGCGCGCGAGCCGCGTCGCTTCCTGCACTTTTTCCACCAGCGGATGTCGCGCGCTGCCGTCGGTGGAAAACGACAACATCGCCACGCGCGGCTCGTCGGCGATCAACTGCCGCGCGGACTGTGCCGCGGCAACCGCGATTTCGGCAAGCTGTTCCGCATCGGGATCGACGATCAGGCCGCAATCGGCGAATACCATCGCGCGTTTGGGCCGGTGATGCTCGGCCTCGAACAGCATTAGCATAAAGCTCGATACCGAGCTGAAGCCGGGCGCGACGCCGACGATTTGCAAGGCCGAGCGAACCCGGTCACCGGTGGTATAGCGCGCACCCGCGATCGAGCCATCGGCGTGATTGGCACGCAGCATCAGGTCGGCAAAACACAGCGGATCGAGCGCCTGTTGTTGCGCCTGCTCCCGTGACATGCCCTTGTGCTTGCGCAGTTGGTATAGTTCCTTACTATACCCGTGGTGGTATTGCGAAGCGTGTGGATCTTCGATTCTAATAGCACCCGGGTCGATACCCGCAGCGTCAGCCTGCTCGCGAATCGCGGTCTCGCCGCCGATCAGTATACAATGGGCGATGCCGTCGCGTTCGGCGCGCTGCGCCGCCTCGATGATGCGTGTATCTTCACCTTCGGCGAGGACAATGGTCTGGCGTTTTGCACGGGCCTTGTCAATGATTGAATCGAAAAATTGCATGATAGAGACTAAAAAAAAGCATGATAGGAGGCAGTCGAATGGTGCAGAATGATGCACCTATATCGGAGAGGTGTCCACGGGGCTGTCTCTTTCGGGAGTAACACAGGGCTACAGGCTACCTGTTGAGGCGAGTTGCGCGTGCTTCCCGCCGCGACCTTTCTTCGGCAAAAGTTAACCAGCAAGGGGCTGCTATACATGATTATTGGAATTCCCGCAGAAATTCATCCAGGGGAAAAACGCGTTGCCGCGTCGCCCGAGATCATCCAGAAACTCGTTGCGGCCGGGTTCGAAGTTATTTTCGAACCGGGCGCCGGCGAAGGCGCCAGTTTCAACGATGACATTTTCTGCGAGGCCGGGGCGAGACGCGCGACGGGCACCGAGCAGCTCTGGGCCGATGCGGAGCTGATTATCAAGGTGCGCCCGCCGCGCCACAACGACGACCTGGATCGTCACGAGGTCGACCTGATGTCGCCGGGCGCGCACCTGATCAGCTTCATCTGGCCGGCGCAGAACGAGAGCCTGTTGCAGCGCCTCGCCGACAAGCAGGCAACCGTGTTCGCGATGGACAGCATTCCGCGCATTTCCCGCGCGCAAAAACTCGACGCGCTGAGCTCGATGGCGAATATCGCCGGTTACCGTGCGGTCATCGAAGCGACCAACCTGTTCGGACGGTTTTTTGCCGGCCAGATCACCGCAGCCGGTAAGGTCGATCCGGCGAAAGTGCTCGTAATCGGCGCCGGCGTTGCCGGGCTCGCCGCGATCGGCACGGCGAAATCGCTGGGTGCGATCGTGCGTGCCTTCGATACACGCCCCGAGGTCAAGGACCAGATCCAGAGCATGGACGCCGAGTTTCTCGAGCTCGATTTCGAAGAAGACGGGAGCGGAGAGGGCGGCTATGCCAAGGTCATGAGCAAGGAGTTCATCGAGGCTGAAATGGCCCTGTTCGCCGAGCAGGCGCGAGAAGTCGACGTGATTATTACCACCGCGCTGATCCCGGGCAAGCCGGCGCCCAAGCTGATTACCAACGCGATGGTGGTAAGCATGCGCGACGGCGGCGTAATCGTCGATCTTGCCGCGGAGCAGGGCGGTAACTGCGAGGCAACCGTGCCCGGCGAAGTCGTCACTCGTTATGGGGTACACATCATCGGTTACACCGACCTGACGAGCCGACTGGCGGCGCAGTCCAGCCAGCTGTACGCGACCAATATTTACAACCTGATCATGGAAATGTGCCCCGAAAAAGACGGCAACCTGGTGGTCGACATGGAAGACGACGTGATCCGCGGCGCCACCGTGGTCAAGCAGGGGGAAGTCACCTGGCCACCGCCGCCGATTTCGGTCAGCGCCGAGCGCAAACCGAGTTTCGGCGGACAGGAGATCACCCCCCAGGCCGAGTCGGCAGCGGCACCCAGGGCCGCAGCCGAGCCGTCGAAGCTGGCGGGTTTCTTCAAGAGCGCCTGGTTCCCGGTGCTGCTCGGTGGTCTGGCATTGCTCGGCCTCGGCCAGGTCGCGCCGCCATCTTTCATGGGTCATTTCACCGTGTTCTTGCTGTCCTGTTTCATCGGTTACATGGTGATCTGGAACGTATCGCCAACCCTGCATACGCCGTTGATGAGCGTAACCAATGCGATTAGCAGCATCATTATTCTGGGCGGACTGACCCAGGTATCTTCGACTAACAACCTGATTTACCTCCTCGCTGGAATCGCGATATTCATCACCAGCATCAATATCGTCGGCGGCTTCTCGGTAACGCAACGCATGCTGCGCATGTTCAAGGGGTAGGCCAATGACTTCGAGCCTGATTACCGTTTCCTACCTCGGCGCCGCGGCGCTGTTCATCCTTGCGCTGGGCGGCCTGAAGACCAACGACACCGCCCGCCGGGGCAACTTGTTCGGCATCATCGGCATGACCATCGCGGTGCTGGTCACAATCGCCGCGTTCGTCACCCGTCATTTCGAGGTGCTTATCGCGATCATGGTTGCTGGCGGGGCAATCGGTTTCGTGCTGGCGCGGCGCGTGCAGATGACGCAAATGCCGGAACTGGTCGCGATCCTGCACAGCCTGGTCGGCCTCGCCGCGGTGTTGATTGGCTTCGCCAATTTCATGGACGCCTCGATACAGTACAGCGGCGTCGAAAAGACTATCCACGAAATCGAAATCTATATCGGCATCGGTATCGGCGCGCTGACCTTCACCGGCTCGGTTATCGCCTACGGCAAACTCAGTGGCCTGATCGGCGGACAGCCCATGCTGTTGCCGGCGCGGCACTGGTTGAACCTGGCGATGTTCATCGCGACCATCGTCATCGCGGTCAAGTTCGTCGGCGAACCCGACCACGCCGAGGCGACGAAGTGGCTAATCGCGATGACCGTGATCACGCTGCTGTTCGGTATCCACATGGTGGCCGCGATCGGCGGCGCCGACATGCCGGTCGTCATCTCCATGCTGAACAGCTATTCCGGCTGGGCCGCGGCCGCGACCGGTTTCATGCTATCGAACGACCTGCTGATCGTAACCGGCGCATTGGTCGGTTCGAGCGGCGCAATCCTGAGCTACATCATGTGCCGCGCGATGAACCGCAAGTTCGTCAGCGTCATCGCCGGCGGTTTTGGCACCTCGGGCGGGTCGAGCAGCGGGGCCGCCGTCGAGGGCGAGGTGCAGACCATCGATACCGAAACGCTGGCGCAGATGCTGAACAACGCGAAACAGGTCATGGTGGTGCCGGGCTACGGCATGGCCACGGCGCAGGCGCAGCACGCGATCGCGGATATTGCCAAGACCCTGATCGGCAAGGGCGTCAACGTACGCTTCGGCATACACCCGGTCGCCGGGCGCATGCCCGGGCACATGAACGTGCTGCTGGCCGAGGCCAAGGTGCCCTACGATATCGTTTTTGAAATGGACGAGATCAACGACGATTTTCCGAACATCGATATTTCGATCGTGGTCGGCGCCAACGATACGGTCAACCCGCTGGCGCAGGAAGACGCGGACAGCCCGATCGCCGGCATGCCGGTGCTCGAGGTGTGGAAAGGCAAGACCACGGTCGTGCTGAAACGCGGCATGGCGGCCGGTTACGCCGGCGTCGACAACCCGTTGTTCCTGAAGGAAAACACGCGCATGCTGTTCGGCGATGCGCGCGAAAGTCTCGAGGCGCTGTCCAAAGCGTTGTAGGGTCCCAGTCACACCGTGGTGGCAACTGATCTGAGTTTCATTCCGCTTGTACCGCGGGACTCGGTTCCATTTATCCTGCCTCGCGCGGGCCGGTTGTTTCCTGGCAACAGCCTGTATCGCCAATGAACGGTCACCACGTGCCGCCACCGGGTATGGCGTCGGGCCCCGCGAAAACTCCCCGATTGTGCGGTAGTTCACATTAAAAGTGCTGTCTGGTTCGCTAAATACCTGAAATTACTGGAATTTCACCCGTTTGGGGGATTCGCCGCCGGGGTCGAATGCGTACAATTTTCCACTGTGAGGTCTGATGCCGTTCGACGGGGCTATCGTTAACGGCTCACTTCTCCGGTGCCCATCCCGTGCGCGGTTTGGTTGTTCCGCTCAATGCTTCTGGTTTCATCGGCTTGAGCGGGCGCACCTGGATACAGGGAGTCCCTGATCCGAATATTAAGCAGCCGATTCGGCTGCTTTTTTTTGCTTCCGAACCGACGCCTATGCAACCTCCGGTTCGAAACGCGGTCTGATCGCCGAATTTCTGCAGGGTCCGAGAAGCGGACTATACTCGAATGAAGCAATCAAGCGGCCGGCTCATCGCAGCCATCGGCCGGGCAGTCTGAAACTATGCTTAACATGGAACTCGACAAGGCCGTCGTGATCGATACCAACGAGATGGACTGGGAAGCGAGTCCGTCGGCGGGCGTGTGGCGTAAACCGCTCGCTCGCGAGGCCGCCGAGCACGGGCACACCACGAGCGTGGTGCGCTACGACGCCGGATCCGCGTTCTCCGCGCACGCGCACCCCCTAGGCGAGGAGATTTTCGTCCTCGACGGAGTCTTCTCCGACGAACACGGCGATTACCCGGCCGGCACTTATCTGCGCAACCCTCCTGGTTCCAGGCATTCCCCGCGCAGCGAAGCGGGATGCGTATTGCTGGTCAAGCTCGATCAGTTCGATCCGGCGGACCTCGCCACGGTGCGCCTGGACACCAACCGCGGTGACTGGCTGCCAGGCGAAGGCCGGCTCGAAATGATGTTATTGCACGATTTCGCCTACGAGTCGGTCGTGCTGCTCAGGTGGCCGGCCAATTCGAGACTCGATCCGCATGTACATTTCGGCGGCGAGGAAATATTTGTCCTCTCCGGCACCCTCTACGACGAGTATGGACGCTACCCGGCCGGCACCTGGCTGCGCAACCCGCATAACAGCGAGCATTGCCCCTACGTCGAGGAAGAAACGGTTATCTGGATCAAGACCGGACATCTGCTTCCTTAATCCCGCCGCAATCGGTTAAACTTTGCCTCCGCCGTCGCAACGGCACGCGCAGGGACAGCGACCACCCCGGTCATGGCCCCCGAGAGGTTTATTCTTGTCACAAACTGAAATTTTGCATCTAAAGCAGGCGCTGGCGACCCGTATCATCGGCCAGCAGGGGCTGATCGAGCGACTGCTGATCGCGATCCTGGCCGACGGGCACCTGCTGGTCGAAGGCGCGCCGGGCCTCGCCAAGACGCGCGCGATCAAGGCCCTTGGCGACGGTATCGAGGGTGATTTCCATCGCGTGCAGTTTACCCCGGACCTGCTGCCGGCCGACCTGACCGGCACCGAGATATATCGCCCGCAGGACGGCAGCTTCAAGTTTCAGCGTGGCCCGCTGTTCCACAACCTGATTCTCGCCGATGAAATCAACCGTGCTCCGGCCAAGGTGCAGTCGGCGCTGCTCGAGGCAATGGCCGAACGCCAGATAACGGTCGGCGCCGAAACTTATGCCCTGCCGCCGGTTTTCCTGGTGATGGCGACGCAGAATCCGCTCGAGCAGGAGGGCACTTACCCGTTGCCCGAAGCGCAGCTCGATCGCTTCCTGATGCACGTGCGCGTTGGCTACCCGTCCGGCGAAGACGAAAAAGCGATTCTCGCGCTGACCCGCGAAGAAGCCCGGTCGGAACACGCCGCCGGCCTGTTGCCGGAAGTGGTGGTCAGCCAGCAAAGCCTGCTGGCCGCGCGCGACGCGGTACTCGATATCCACCTCGATAACAGTCTCGAGGACTATATCGTCGAAATAGTGCTCGCCACGCGCAGCGCGCAGCGTTACGGCGAAGATCTCGCGAACTGGATTCAGCACGGCGCCAGCCCGCGCGCGACCATGGCGCTGGATCGCTGTGCGCGCGCCTACGCCTGGCTCAACCATCGCGACTACGTGATGCCGGAGGATATCCAGCTGCTCGCGCCCGACATATTACGCCACCGTCTCATCCTGAGCTTCGAAGCCGAGGCCGAGGGCCGCACCGCGGACAGCTGCATCGACGAATTGCTCGCCAGGGTGGCCGTGCCGTAACGCGTTGTCATGGAAGCAGGGGATGACATTGTCCGGGTACGCCAGTCGACGCTGATCGGCCTGAACCGGGACGCGCTCGGCTTGCCGCTGATTTCGAATTCGGTCAAGGCGCAGATGGCCGGTGGACACCTGTCCGCGTTCCGCGGACGCGGCATGGAATATCACGAATCGCGCCCCTACCAGCCTGGTGACGATATCCGCGCGATCGACTGGCGCGTCACCGCGCGCAGTGGCGATCCGCATACCAAGATTTACCGTGAAGAACGCGAGCGACCGGTGCTGCTGTGGCTGGATTTGTCACGTTCGATGTTTTTCGGAACGCAAAACTGTTTCAAGTCGGTGCTCGCGGCAAAGCTCGCGGCTTTGCTCGCGTGGAGCAGCGTGCAGCACGGAGACCGGCTCGGTTATCTGATTTTCTCCGAGGCGCAGCACAGCGAGTTTCGCCCGGCGCGTGGCAAACGCAGCGTACTGCATTTTATTCAGCAACTGGTCGATCACCGCGCCTGGGATCCGATAGACACGCCCGAGGCGGATCCGCAGGCCGGCGTCAGGGCGCTGGTCCGGCTGCGCCAGGTTACCCGCCCCGGCAGCCTGGTCGTGTTGCTCAGCGACTTTCGTTTTCTCGACGCGAGTTGCCGTGGCCAGCTGGTCGAGCTGGCGCGCCACAACGATGTCGTCATGATCCACGCCCACGATCCGTTCGAGCGAAGCCTGCCGCCACCCGGGGTCTACCGGGTTACCGATGGAATCGATACGGTCGAAATCGACACCTCGTTGCGACCGCTGCGTGACGCTTACCGGGCGCGCTACGCCGGCCACGTCGATCGGCTGAAACGATTGTGCAAGGAGCTCGGGCTGTTTTTGATCGATATCTCGACCAGTGACGACATGCTTGCCGAACTCAAGGCCGGCCTCGGGATGCAGTCTCGATGAGCGACCTCGAACTGAAAGATATCCACTTGCCGGATGCCAGCCTGTGGTGGCCGCTCGCGCCGGGCTGGTGGATATCGTTCGCGCTACTCGTCGGTCTGGCCATCCTGCTGCCTTGGCTGCTGCGTCGGCGCCGGGACCAGGCGCCGCGGCGCCTGTCGCTGATCGCACTGCAGGGCATCGAGCGCGCTTTCGCGGCGCATGGCGATTCGGCGATGGCGCTGCGCGAGCTGAGCAGACTGCTGCGCCGCACGCTGATCAGTTATCGCGGGCGCGCGGGTTTCGCCGATTCGAGCGGAGACGCGTGGACCGGTCAGTTGCGCGAGTTGGCCTCGCGTGACGCATTCGACGATGACCAGCTCCGACTGCTCGCCCACGAACGCTATCGCCGCGACTGCGAATGCGATATCGACCGCCTGCTCGAGTCTTCGCGATGCTGGCTGCAGGCACTTCCCCGGAGGCGAACCGATGCTGCAGCTTGAATGGCCGGCCGTGTTGCTGTTGTTGCCGCTGCCGGCGCTGGTCTACTTCGCCTTGCCATCGCTTGCGCTGCGCCGGGACGCCGCCCTGCGCGTGCCGCATATCGAGGATTTTCGTCTTGGCGGCGACGTCATCGCGGCGCCCGCGCCGCGACGCTGGCGCCAGTGGCTCAGCCTGTTGGCCTGGTGCCTGCTGGTCCTCGCGGCGAGCCGACCGCAATGGCTCGGCGAGTCGATCGCAATCCCGGTCAGCGGGCGTGACCTGATGCTCGCGGTAGACCTGTCGGACAGCATGCGTACCGGTGATTTCGTGCTCGACAACGAGCAGGTCAATCGCCTGCATGCCACCAAGGTCGTGGCCAGCGATTTCATCGAGCGCCGCCGCGGCGATCGCATCGGCCTGATTTTGTTCGGCACGCGAGCCTACCTGCAGGCGCCATTGACTTTCGATATCGAGACCGTGCGCGAGTTACTCGCCGAGGCGGCGATCGGGCTTGCCGGCGAACGGACCGCGATCGGCGACGCGGTCGGGCTCGCGGTAAAGCGCTTCGATAGTGCCGCGGACAAGTCGCAAGTCCTGATCCTGATGACCGACGGCGCCAATACGGCCGGCGAGGTATCGCCGCTGCAGGCAGCGCAACTGGCGGCCGAACGCGGACTTCGGATTTACGCTATCGGCATCGGCGCCGACGAACAATACGAAAGCACCTGGTACGGTTTGCGCCGGGTAAACCCGGCCGCGCAACTCGACGAGGCCACGCTGCGCGAGATCGCCCAGGTAACCGGCGGACGCTATTTCCGCGCGCGCGACAGCGCCGAGCTGGCCGAGATCTATAGCGAGCTGGACCGCCTCGAGCCGCTGCCGCGTGACGCCGAGGCGCTGCGTCCGGTGCGCGCGCTGTTTACCTGGCCGCTGGCCGGCGCGCTGGCGCTGGCGACGCTGTTGCTGCTGCAGCC
>JBFGQE010000031.1:0-16867 GCA_041564355.1 Gammaproteobacteria bacterium
ACCAGTATATCGACCTGGTCATCGATATCGGGCACTCGTTGCAGGCTGATATTGACCGTACCGAGATAATTCAGGCGCTGCAGGCGCACGCGCGAACGATCGACCTTGGAACGCTGATACATTTCGCCTTCGAACTGACGCATTTCGCGGCGCAGCACGATGTCGCGGGTCTTGTCGTTACCGGCGAAATTAATGTAGCGCACTCGCATTCGGTTGCCCGGCACGACGAGAAACTGCAGCGCGACGGTACTAGCCTGTTCATCCACACCGGTGACGACCCGAACATCGGCGAATGCGTAACCTTCTTCGCCAAGACGTTTCTTGATCGCGGTAATGACCTGGTTGATGTTCTTGCGTGAGAAAGTATCGCCTTCTCGAAAGGTGAACAACGCGCGTAGCTCGCTTTCATCGACCACCATTTTCCCACCGAGGCTGACCTCGCTCAGGGTGAAAGGTTCACCCTCGCGAATATTGATGGTCAGGTTGATATCCTTGCGGTCGGGACTGATGGTGACCTGCTGAGAACTGACTTCAAACTGGATGTAGCCGCGATCCAGGTAAAAAGATTTCAACGCCTCGAGGTCGGCGGTCAGTTTCGAACTCGAGTATTCATCGTTTGGAAACCACCCTTTGCTGCTCGGCTCGAGTTCGAAATTTTTAAGCAACTCCTCCTCGCTGAAGCGATGATTACCGGTAATGTTGATCGACTTGATTCGCGCCGAAACGCCCTCGGAAATCTTGATATCGATTGCGATTCGATCCTCGTCGAGCTCGCGCCATTCCGCCTCGATGCGCGCCGCGTATTTGCCCAGCGAGTAGTAAACCTGCTGCAGCTCGAGTTCGAGTTTTTCCAGTTTGTGCTGGTTGAAAATTCTGCCCTTGGTCATGCCGACATCGTCAAGCGCCTGCTGCAGGGCCTCGTCCTCGATATCGTCGTTGCCCTCGAAGTTGACTTCGGCAATCGAAGGGCGTTCGCTGACCCTGATCACCAGATCATTATCGCGGCGCAACAGCTCGATGTCATCGAAGAAGCCGGTCGAGTAAAGTTCACGAATAATTTCCGGGGTGCGCTCGAGGTCAAGTTCCTCGCCGACATTGACCGGCAGGTAGCTGAATACCGTGCCGATGGTGATCTTCTTGATGCCGATAACTTCGATGTTTTCAACGACAAAGCTTTCCGCCCGTACCCCGAAAGATACCAGCAGCAGCAGCAGCGCACTGATCGAAACCGTTAATTTCAATTTTATTCGACCAGGCGCAACAGGTCGTTGTAGAGCGCGATCGTCATCAGGCAAAACAACAGGAATATGCCAATCTTCTGGCCGATTATTTCGGTCTCCTCCGACACCGGACTACCCTTGAATATTTCGATCAGGTAATAAAAGAGATGCCCGCCATCCAGCATCGGCACCGGCAGCAGATTCAGCACGCCCAGGCTAATACTGATAATTGCGAGAAAACCGAGAAAAGGCTCGATCCCGATACGCGCCGAGAGTCCCGCATAATGCGCAATGGTAATCGGCCCACTCAGGTTCCTGACGCTGGCCTCGCCGGTGACCAGTTTGCCCAGAACACGCAGCGTCAGCCAGGTCATGCGCCAGGTCTTGTCGACTGCGCTGACAAGTCCCGACACCGGTCCATGGCGCTCGGTAACGAGCATCTCGCGACGCACCGACTCGGGGATATCGACGCGGTTACGGACGCCGATGTAACCGAAGGTTTCACCGTTTTCGCTGCGAACGCGCGGAGTCAACAGCAGTTCTACCGTTTCGCCATCACGCAAAACCCGTAGCGACATCTCGCGCCCCGCGTTATCGCGAATCAGATTTACCCATTGCTGCGCATTCTCTATCTGCACACCGTCCAGTGCGACAATCTGATCGTCGACGCGCAAGCCGGCCTGCTCGGCGGCCCCGTCGTCGAGCACCTCGTCGATCGTCGGCGGCACATTCGGCCGCCAGGACGACAGGCCGAGGTCTCGCATCAAATCGATCTTGTCATCCTGCAACAGTTCCAGCCCCCGAATATCCAGCACCCGGTCACGAATCTGCAGATCACGGCCCTGCACCTGCAAAACGATTTTCTCCGCGCTCACCGCCTCGTCTAACAGCGTAAATCGCGCCTTATCCCAGGTCGGCGTGTCAACGCCGTTCACCGAGAGTATCTGCTCACCTTGCTGAACCCCCGCTGTATAAGCCGGGCTCGGATTGGCGATTTCGCCCACCACCGGCTTGACGCCGCTGACACCAACCAGAAATATCAGGTAGTAGGCAACGATCGCGAAGAGGAAATTAAATGCCGGGCCGGCAACGACAATCGCGATGCGGCGCCACACCGACTTGCGGTTGAATGCCTGATCGAGCTCGTCCGCGGCAACTTCACCCTCGCGCTCGTCGAGCATCTTGACGTAGCCGCCGAGCGGCAGGCTCGCGATAACGTACTCGGTGCCGTCCCTGGGCGAGGTCCTGCGCCACAGCGGTTTGCCGAAGCCGACCGAGAAACGCAATACCTTGACGCCCATCTTGCGCGCGACCCAGAAATGGCCGAATTCGTGCACCGTAACCAAAACCCCGATGGCGACGATGAAGGCTAATACACTGTAAACAATCTCGAGCAAGTCTATTCCCGTCAGTTCACTACCCCGACCCGCTCGCGCGCCAGTTTGCGCGCTGCCCGATCGGCGTTCAAAACAGTATCCAGATCTTCGGCGGGTTGCGGCGGAATCGAACGCAACACTTCTCCGATCAAACTCGCGATATCGGTGAACCGGATCCGGTCCCGCAGGAATTCCTCTACCGCGATCTCGTTGGCCGCATTCAATACGGCCATGCTCGTCCCGCCGCGCGCCCAGGCTTCGCGGGCAAGTCCGAGGCAGGGATACCGCAAATCGTCCGCCGGCATGAAGTCTAATTGACTGACCTCTAATAAATCCAGTGGTTCGACACCGCTGTCGATCCGCTCCGGCCAGGCCAGTGCGTTTGCGATCGGCGTGCGCATATCCGGATTACCCAGCTGTGCGATCACCGAGCCGTCTCGATAAGACACCATCGAGTGCACGATGCTCTGCCGATGGAGCACGATATCGATATCGCCGGGATCGATGGCGAACAGCCAGCAGGCCTCGATCATCTCCAGCCCCTTGTTCATCATCGTCGCCGAATCGACCGATATCTTCGGTCCCATGTCCCAGTTCGGGTGGGCGCAGGCCTCCGCCGGCGTTACCTGCTCGAGCCGGTCCAGCTCGAGATCGCGAAACGGTCCGCCCGAACCCGTCAAGATTATGCGGCTGACCCCCGATTCGCGAACGCCGTGATTGATCGAGTCCGCCGGCAGGCACTGGAAAATCGCATTGTGTTCGCTGTCGACCGGCAGCAGTTCGGCACCGTGGCGCCGCACTTCTTCGATGAACAATCCACCGGCCATGACCAGCGATTCCTTGTTCGCCAGAAGTACCCGTTTACCGCCGCGCACCGCGGCCAGGGTCGGCATCAGGCCTGCCGAGCCGACAATCGCGGCGACTACCGTATCGACGCTCTCGGCAGAGGCGACTTCGATTAGCCCGGCCTCCCCGGACAGAACCTGGGTCTGCTCGCGGTCGATTTGCGCGGCCAGGGTCTGCGCACTCGCCGGGTCACGCAGTACCGCAAAACGCGGTCTGAAGCGGCGACAGAGATCGATCATCGCATGATCGCTGGTATTCGCGGTCAGCGCGTAAACCGCGTAGCGCTCAGGATGGCGAGCGATGATGTCGAGCGTGGACTGACCTATCGATCCGGTCGCTCCGAGTAAAGTCACCTGCTTCATCGGGCGCCCGCAATGAACAGCCCGGCAACGAATACCGGCGCCGCGGCGAGAATGCTATCAATCCGGTCCAGCGCACCGCCATGGCCCGGCAGCAGCTTGCCGCTATCCTTCACCCCGGCTTCGCGTTTCAGAATGCTGACGCTCAAATCCCCGACAACCGAAATCAGCGAACAGGCCAGGCCCAGCCCCACAAACCAGGCCAGGGACAAGCCCCAACCTCCGCTGATCGAGTAGACCCCCAGGATCCAGGCCAGGTTCAACAGCAGTCCGCCGAACAGGCCCTCGCGGGTCTTGCCGGGACTGATCGCGGGCGCCAGTTTGTTGCGGCCGAATTTTCGACCGCTGAAATACGCACCGATATCCGCGACCCAGACCAGGGTCATCGCGTAAAGCAACAGCCAGCCGCCGTCGCCGAGCGCGTGCAGGAAAACCAGGCCATGCACGCAGATCCAGAGCAAGTCGAGTCCGATACCGAGCGCGAGTACGCGCAGTAAAAAAGACCAGTTTCCGCTGTGCCGATAAAACGGAAGTCCGCAGGCGATGAGCACCCAGGCGCCGAGACCGGCCAGCGCCTGCCAGTACTGCATCGGCAGGGTAATCGCGGATAGAGACCACCAGAACAACAGTGCGAATCCAGCCGCCGCTATGCTGGCGAACGGTTCGCGCGGCTTCAAGGTCAGGGCGAGCAGTTCCCGTGTCGCCGCGAACAGCACGCAGGCAAACAGGATGCTGACCCAAAGCGTGCTGCCGTAAAGGATGCTGCCGACGAAGACCAGCGCAAGCACGAGCCCGGTAATGATACGTTGTTTCAACATTAAGCCTGGCTCTCTAGCTGCTCGCCGGTCTTGCCGAAGCGCCGTTGACGACTTGCGTATTCATCCAGTGCATTTTGCATATCGGCTTCGCTAAAGTCCGGCCACAGCGTGTCGCAAAAATAAAACTCGGTATAGGCCAGTTGCCAAAGCAGGAAATTGCTGATGCGATGCTCGCCACCGGTGCGGATAAACAGATCGGGGTCGGGGCAGTCAGCGAGCGAGAGTTCCGCGGCAAACGAGGCCGCATCGATTTGCGCGGGATCAATCTCGTTGCGTGAGGCCCGCTCGGCGAGCCGTCGAGCGGCATTGACGATATCCCATTGTCCGCCGTAATTAACCGCGACATTCAGGGTAAGTCCCCGGTTTTCCGCCGTACGTCGCTCGGAGGCCACCAGCTGTTGCTGCAATTCGGCGGAAAACAGGCTGCGTTCGCCGATGAAGCAGATACGGATACCCTGTTCGTAAAGCGTTTCGGTATTTTGTTTCAGCGACTGCATGAAAAGGTCCATCAATCCACTGACCTCGTCGGCGGGCCTTTGCCAGTTTTCGCTGCTAAAGGCAAACACGGTCAGCGTGGCAACACCGGCTCTGGCGAAGAATTCGACCGCGCGGCGCGTGCTCTCGACGCCCTTGCGATGGCCCAGATTACGCGGCAACATCCGCTTGCGGGCCCAGCGTCCATTGCCGTCCATGATGATGCATACATGGCGAGGAACCGACGCCTGTGAGTGTGAATTCATGATTTCGCTCTTGACTGCGATCAGATCTCCATTAATTCCTTTTCCTTGGCCTGCAACAGGGTCTCGATTTCATCGGTCGCCTCGTTGGTCACCTGCTGCACTCTCTCCTGCCCACGATGCTCGTCGTCTTCCGAGATATCCTTGTCTTTCGCCAGGGTTTTCAAATCATTGTTCGCGTCGCGACGGATATTCCGCACCGCAACGCGCGCGTTTTCGGCCAACTCGCGCACGACCTTGACCAGTTCCTTGCGCCGCTCCTCGGTCAAGGGCGGCATCGGCACACGAATCACCGCGCCTGCAGTGCTGGGGTTAAGCCCCAGATCCGAAGTCATGATCGCTTTTTCGATGATCGGCACCATGCTCTTGTCCCACGGGGTAACCGCCAGCGTGCGCGCGTCCTCGACAGTAATGTTCGCCGCCTGTCCTACCGGAACTTCGCTGCCGTAAAAATCCACCATCACGTGGTTGAGCAAGGCCGGATGCGCGCGGCCTGTTCTAATCTTGCTCAGCTCCGCCTTGAAAGCATCGATGCTTTTCTGCATCCGCTTGTGGGCATCCTGCTTGATATCTTCGATCATTTTTAAACCTCTTTGCGGGTTACCCGGGTTCCGTGCAACTGGCCGCGCGCCAGCTCGAGCAGCGCGGCCGGTTGGTTAATATCGCAAACCACCAGGTCCAACCCATAATCATTACATAAAATCATCGCCGCCACATCCATCACCGCGAGACGTTCATCGATCGCGGTATCGTAGTCGAGCTCGTCATAACGTACCGCGTCGTCATGCTTGACCGGGTCGCGGTCATATATACCGTCGACCTTGGTCGCCTTGATCAGCAGATCGGCCTCGATCTCGATCGCACGCAGGCTGGCCGCGGTATCGGTAGTGAAATAGGGGCTGCCGGTGCCGGCCGCGAATATCAGGATCTCGTCGCCCGCGATCCGACGCCGGGCGTCACGCTGCGTGTAACGATCGCAAACCTGGGGCATGTCGAGCCCGGACATGACCGCCGACCTGACACCGCGCTGGCGGATTCCGTCCTGTAACGCAAGCGCGTTCATGACCGTAGCGAGCATGCCCATCTGGTCGGCGGTAACGCGGTCCAGACCGGCTGTCGCCAGCGTCGCGCCGCGCATCAAATTGCCGCCGCCGATCACGCAGCCGACCTGCACGCCGGCCTGCCGCAGCGCGATCAGCTCTTGCGCCAACTTGTCGATCATCGCCGGATCGATACCGCAAGCCTGCCCTCCCAGTAGCGCCTCGCCGCTTAGCTTGACCAGAATTCGGTGATACTTGATATCCGCCATGTTAGTTCCTAGCGCTCCGTATTATCCGCTCAGACTCGTTTACCGCATTCGTTGCCAGACGCAGTCTAGCGGTTCTGTCGCGGCATTTTAAGTTCATATTTACCCTGCCGGACTCGAAGCGGGTCCGGATAAAAAAAAGGCCGCGAAAATCGCGGCCCGGGTCTGTTCAGGAACCTAATTGCGATGCAACCTCAGCGGCAAAGTCTTCGACTTTCTTTTCGATACCTTCGCCCACCTCGTAGCGGATAAACCGCTTTACCGTCGCGTTGGCACTGTCGAGCAGCCTGGCTACGGTCTGCTCCGGATCCTTGACGAAAGGTTGGCCCATCAGGCTCACCTCGGCGAGAAACTTGTTCAGCCGCCCCTGGATCATCTTTTCGACGATTTCCGGCGGCTTGCCGCTGGACTCGGCCTGAGCGATCAGGATCGATTTTTCCTTTTCGACGAACTCGGCCGGGATCGAGTCCTGGTCGACGAACTGCGGATTCACCGCGGCGACATGCATTGCGATATCGCGCGCCAGCCCCGCATCGGCATCGGACTCGACTAGCACGCCGATTCGGGCACCGTGCAGATAAGAAGCGATCTGCAAATCCGATTCGACAATTTCGAAGCGTCGTATCTGGATATTTTCACCGACCTTGGCAATAAGCGCCTGGCGGGCTTCCTCGACGGTTTGGCCGCCATCGATATCAAGCGCGGCGAGCTCCTCGACCGAGCCCGGCTTGTTCGCGGCCACGGCGGCGAGCACCGCATCAGCGAAGGCCTGGAAGTTATCGTCCTTGGCGACGAAATCGGTCTCCGAGTTGATCTCGAGTATCACCGCGGTCTTGCCGTCATCGGACACGGTCACCTTGATCGCGCCGTCGGCGGCCACGCGGCCAGCCTTCTTGTCGGCCTTCGCCGCGCCGGATTTACGCATCAATTCCGCGGCAGCCTCGATATCGCCATCGCACTCGACCAGCGCTTTTTTGCATTCCATCATGCCCGAACCGGTACGCTCGCGCAGTTCTTTTACTAAAGATGCTGTAATAGCCACTTTCTAACCTCGTAGTTCGCCGGCCCGCAACGAGCCGGAGGAAAATTAAACCCTAGCTCGACGCCTTCTTGGTCGCGGCTTTCTTGGTCGCGGCTTTCTTCGTCGCAGCTTTTTTGGTCGCAGCTTTTTTGGTCGCAGCCTTCTTGGTCGCGGCCTTCTTGGTCGCGGCCTTCTTGGTGGCAGCCTTCTTGGTCGCAGCCTTCTTGGTCGCGGCCTTCTTGGTGGCCGCCTTTTTGACCGGCGCTTTTTCAGCCGCGCCCGTTTCCGCCTCGGCGCTGACTGCCTCGACTTCCGGAGTATCGGCTTCGGCAGCCACCGGTTCGGGCTCCACCTCAGTGGGCGTGTCAGCCACGGCTTCGACGTCCGCGTCTGCCGCTACCGTCTCGGCTGCCGCGCTGTCTCGCTCGTCAGCATCGCCGGGGGCCTGGCTTGCGGCGGGTTCGGCGGCAACCTTTTTCGAGCTGATCTTGACCGAGGGCACGGTTTCGCTGTCAGCGCCGTCGTCGACCTCGATTAATTCCTCGTCATCGTCTGCCGCGCCGACAATGCTTTGCTTGCCCTCGACGATGGCATCGGCGACGAGGCGAGCGTAGAGGCGGACCGCGCGCATCGAATCATCGTTTCCCGGAACAACGTATTCGATGTCGTCGGGCGAATTATTGGTGTCGACGATGCCGACTACGGGAATGCCGAGTTTGGCGGCTTCCTGCACCGCGATTTTTTCGTAACCGACATCGATGACGAACAGCGCGTCGGGCAGGCCGCCCATATCCTTGATCCCGCCGAGTGTCTTCTCGAGCTTGTCCTGCTCGCGCGACAGCTGCAGGATTTCCTTTTTGTTGATTTTTTCGTAACTGTTGCTCTGCGCCATTTCCTCAAGCTCCTTGAGGCGTTTGATCGACGCGCGCACGGTGCGGAAGTTGGTCAGCATGCCGCCGAGCCAGCGATGGTTGACATAAGGCATTCCACAGCGCTGCGCTTCTTCGCAGATCGCGTCGCTCGCGGCTCGCTTGGTACCGACGAACAGTATTTTGCCTTTCTTCGATGCAACCTTGCCGAGGTAATTGATCGCGTCCTTGCACAATGGCATGGTCTGCTCGAGGTTAATGATATGGATCTTGTTGCGCTCGCCAAAAATGAATGGAGCCATTTTGGGGTTCCAGAAACGGGTTTGATGGCCGAAATGCACGCCCGCTTCCAACATTTCACGCATGGTGACGTTAGACATATTATCTCCAGATGTCAGGTGGACGGCCCCATCGGGCGATCCGGGGTTGAGCCTCCACATACCCGATGCTTACGACCCGTTCTCTGGTAAAATACGGGCACCCATAAGCACGTTACGGCATGTGTGTGTCGTTTAATTTCGACTCCGAACCATTCGGAGTTCGATTCTTGCCCCGGCGGTTGCCGTGGGCGCGCGCTTTATACCATAATCCCCTATCCTCAACAACCGGCCGGCAGTAAATATATGGGCGTCACGCTGAAAACCGCGGAAGAAATCGAAAAAATGCGCGTCGCGGGCCGCCTGGCGGCCGATGTGCTGCGCATGGTCGAGCCCCATGTCGAGCCCGGAGTCACAACGCAACAATTGAACGATATTTGCCATGATTTCATGCTCAACGAGCAAAAGGTCATTCCAGCGCCGCTGAATTACCGCGGTTTTCCGCGATCGATCTGCACTTCGGTCAACCACGTGGTTTGTCACGGCATTCCGGCAGAAAAGAAACTGAAACGCGGCGATATCATTAATATCGATATCACCGTGATCAAGGATGGTTATCACGGCGATACCAGCCGCATGTTCCAGGTGGGTAAGCCGACTATACAGGGCAAGAGAATCTGCCGCATCGCCTACGAGTGCATGAAGATCGGCATCGAAATGATACGTCCCGGCATCCGCCTCGGCGACATCGGTCACGCGATACAAAGCCACGCGGAAAAAAACAACTGCAGCATCGTGCGCGAGTATTGCGGACACGGTATCGGCAAGGTTTTCCACGAAGATCCGCAGGTGCTGCATTACGGCAGGCCGAACACCGGCCTGATGCTGGAACCGGGCATGACCTTTACCATCGAGCCCATGGTCAATCTCGGTAAGCGCCACGTCAAGCTGCTGCCGGACGAGTGGACGGTCGTAACCAAGGACCACAGCCTGTCGGCACAATGGGAGCACACCAACCTGGTCACCGAAACCGGCTTCGAGGTACTCACGCTGCATCCCGATTACGGACTATAGCCGATGACGACCCAGTCCATCGACACCTACCTCGAGCAAGCCCTGGCGGACGGCGTGATTTCACCGGGACCTGTTGCAACGGGACTACGCGTCACGCGCGAGGACATCTACCGTGACTTTGACCGCGGTGTCGATATCGAGACGCTGGTGCACGCCCAGGCGGAGCTGATCGACCGCGTGCTGCAGTTCAGTTTCACCCATTTTTTCGACCCGGCGCAGCGCGATCGATGCGGCCTGGTCGCGGTCGGCGGTTACGGTCGCTCCGAATTACTGCCGGGTTCCGACATCGATTTGATGATCCTGCTGCCAAAAAAGGCGGACAGCAAACTTCAGCAAAGCATTTCCGCTTTTCTGACTTTTCTGTGGGATATCGGGCTCGAAGTCGGCCACAGCGTGCGCACGGTCAAGGATTGCGTCGCCCAGGGCAGATCCGACGTAACCGTCATGACGAACATGATCGAATCGCGCCTGATCCAGGGCAGCGCAGAACTTTATGCCAGGTTTCAACAGGCGATATCCCCCAGGAAAATCTGGACCTCGCGCCAATTCTTCGAAGCCAAGCTGGAAGAGCAAAAGGGCCGTCACCAGCGCTTTAACGATACCGCCTATAATCTCGAACCGAATATCAAGGAGGGACCTGGCGGCCTGCGTGATATCCAGATCATTGGCTGGGTCGCAAAGCGCCACTTCGGTGCCGGATCGTTTCACGAACTGGTTGAACACGGTTTTCTGACCGAGGCCGAATACGAGTTGCTCAGCGCCGGCCAGCGCCACCTGTGGCGCGTACGCTTCGCGCTGCACCGGCTCGCGGGACGGCGCGAGGACCGACTGCTGTTCGATTACCAGAATCGAATCGCTACCGAATTCGGTTTCGAAGCCGGCGAGCACAACCTCGCCATCGAACAATTCATGCAGCAGTATTACCGCACGATCATGGAGCTAGAGCGTCTCAACGAGATGTTGCTGCAGATTTTCAGGGAGGAAATCCTGCTCGACGGCCGGAAAAAGAAAGTCACCCCGCTGAACGAGCGCTTCAACCTGCGCAATGATTTTATCGAGGTGGCCCACGACGAGGTTTTCAAGCAGTATCCGCCGGCCCTGGTCGAATTGTTTCTGCTGATTTCGGTCAACGAGCATTGCGCCGGTGTGACCGCGTCGACGATTCGACTGGTGCGTGAACACCTCTACCTGGTCGACGACGCTTACCGCAGTAACGATGAGGTAAACCACCTGTTCATGCAGTTGATGAGCGCGCCCAACGGCATGACCCACCAGATGCGGCGCATGAATTCCTATGGTTTTCTCGCCGCCTACATACCGGCCTTTGCGCGGATTACCGGGCGCATGCAATACGATCTGTTCCATGCCTACACCGTCGACCAGCACACGATCTTCGTGATCCGTAACCTGCGCCGCTTCGCGCTGAAGAAGCACGAGGACGAATTCCCGTTTTGCAACCTGGTTTACAGCAAGCTCGAAAATCCGTGCCTGCTTTACCTCGCCGCGCTGTTCCATGATATCGCCAAGGGTCGCGGCGGCGACCACTCGGTGCTCGGCGCCGAGGAAGCGACCGCGTTCTGCGTGCAACACAAGCTAAACCGCAAGGAGACCCGAATCGTGTCGCAACTGGTGCGCGACCATTTGCTGATGTCAGTTACCGCGCAGCGCAAGGACATTAGCGATCCTGACGTGGTGCGCGACTTCGCGCGCCAGGTCGGTAGCATGAACATGCTCAATTATCTCTACCTGCTGACCGTGGCCGACATTCGCAGTACTAATCCGAAGCTGTGGAACAACTGGAAAGACGCGCTACTCAGGCAGCTTTACCGTGCCACCAAAACGGTGATCCGCCGCGGCATCGACCACGCGCCCGATATCGATGAGATCATCCAGGAAAACCGCGATGCCGCGCTTGAAGAAATGCAGGAACTGCCTTTTAGCAAGGCGCAAATCGACTCGGTGCTGGACCGCGTACCCGGAGATTATTTCCTGCGCCATCACCCGCTCGAAATCAGGTGGCATGTCGACGAAATACTGAGCCACCCCGAGGAACCCATCCTGGTCAGCGTGCGCCAGGCGACCTACACCAAGAATACCAAGCTTTTCGTCTATGGTGACGAGGTTGCGCACGCGTTCTCGCAGGTCACGGGCACGCTGGGCGCGCTCGGCTTGAGCATTCTCAATGCCGAGATTTTTACCACCCGAGACAACAAGATCATGGACACCTTCATCATCCAGGATCGCAACAACCAGGCCGTCACCGATCCCGGGCTGATCGAACAAATCAAGGCCAGGCTGCTCGTGGCATTACAATCCGACTCGATTTTTCAGGGGGAGTCCAGTTTGCGCATACCGCGCCAACTCAAGGTTTTCGATCATCCCACCGAGGTTCAATTCGAGCAGGATTACCTGAACAGCCGCACGGTCATGGAAATCAGCGCACTGGACATGCCGGGGCTGTTATCGGTCATCGCCAATGTCATCGCCGAAATGAACATCAATATCACCCATGCGAAAATTTCGACGTTGGGCGAAAAGATAGACGACATCTTTTATTTGACCGGCGAAGATGGCCGAGGGATCACCGACCCGTCGCGGCTGGAGCAATTGCGCAAGCGTCTGATCGAGGCTCTCGAGGCGCGCAGAGCGGCCTGAAGCGAAGCGAAAAATGAGTGCGTATCTTGGCCGGGCTTTCGACGAAGCGCATGACGGTGAAAATAACGCGATCCGTTTTGCCACCGCTTATCCGCTGCGGCGCAACTTGCCGGCCGCGCTGCGCGAGATCCGCGACCTGCACGGCGACCGGGTTCGCTTCCTGCCCATGTCCGGAACCTCCTGCGGCGGCGGAATCTTCCAGGCTCCCGAGCAGGGTGACGGCCCGGTAATCGGAATTAAATTCGACCCCCCGACCGCGCCGAGGGTACGCCTGGAATCCGCTCCGAATCTGGCAAGCCTCGAACTCGATGAAATCGTTATCGACGAGAGCTCGATGCGGGTTTGCGCCGGTGCCGCGGTAACGCTCGAGCAACTTGAGCTCGCGCTCGCCGAGCATGCCGGGCCTGGATATCGCGTACCCGGGGCCGATCTGACCAGCTACCAGTACGCGGCCGCCGGGGCGACGTTCATGACCGGAGGTATGGGGCCCCAGCGCCGCTACTTCAGTGACAGCGTCGAAGAGATACTGCTGTTCGACGGAACCGAGTTGCGCTCGATCGACGGCAATGCGCTGCAGGGTTTTGCCGGCACCTACGGCTGGAGCGGACTGGTCTCCGCATTGCGCTGTCGCTATTTCCGCTTTCCGCAAAATGAAATCAGCTTTGCCCTGCCGGTGTCGAATTTGCCCGACGACCTGGCCCGATTGCTCGATCACCTTGCGCCGTTGTGCAACCTCGAGCTGGAATCGAGCCGCGGTGTCCGCAGTGATCTCGAAGGCAGCCTGATCCTCGGACTGGAGCACGTTAGCCGCGCATCGATGCAGCCTTTGTTGAATGACAAGGGTGCCGGTGAGCCGCGCAAACATGCTCTCGATTTGCAGCGCAAGTGCAATGCCGCCGGGGCCGACGGCCTGATTTTCGTCAGCGGCCTGAGCCAGGGTCCGGTCGACGAATTCATCGCAGCCCTGCTCGATGATCCCGGGGCCGATGACTTGCGCATCGCCGGTATCGCGCTCGATCACGCCGAGATATTCCCCCAGGCCGAAACCATGCGCAACGTTCGCGAAGCGATTCCGTACGCGGCCCGCATGCAGACGCCCCGTGGCCGCCTGGTTTACAAGAATCACACCGATGCCAACGTCCGCCTGGCGCGAGGCGAGGTCGAATCGGGCATGGCGCGCCTGTGGCAGATCAACCGGGACTACGTCGCCGCGATCGAGCAATACTTCGCCCAGCACGCCGCGGTGCACGGCGAAATTCTGGTTTACGGCCACCTGAATCCTTTCGGGGTCGATCCGCATAACCGGGTCACGATGAGCAGCGACGACGACGCCGCGTTTGCGGCCTGCCGAGATTTTCTACTGCAACAGCGTAGGCATTATTTCCGCGCGCTGGCGACGCTGTGCAGCGATACCCGGGCCGAGCTTATCGGTGGCGAAAAAGCGGCCGATTCCGAGCGGGGTATCTTCCGCGCGCTCGGCGGTCCGCAACAGGCCCCGACCGCGCTGCGCGCGCGCTTCGAGCGCCAGCGGGCAACGGTGCGAGCCGCTGCGCCATGCTTCAACTGGCGTGCGCTAGAGCCTTATTGCTGAATCGCGACCCGCGACTTACCCGGAATCGGACAACAGCCCGGCGATGGAGGGCAGGCTCAACGCCGGCTGCATACCGAGCGCGCGTATCTGCTCCGCCACTGGGACCGGTAATGCCTGGTCTTCTACCTTCTGATTGAGTACGCCGCCCATGATCACGGGCAAGGACAAGTCGTCGCGGTCAAGCAGGTCGCGCAACTGCGTCGCGTACTCGAGCGCCATACCATTGTGCGTACTCAGTAATAGCGCATCGGCACCCTGCTCCCGTATCGAGCGAACCAGGTCGTCCGGGTTCTGCTCGGCCCCCAGATAAACCACCTCGGCACCGGCTTCGTCGAGCAACTGCGCCAGCGCACCGGCGGCATGCTCGTGCACGTCGGCAGATGCGACGATGAAACGCCTGCCGGCAACGCGCGCACCCATTTCACCGCCGACGAATAGAGGCCGGTGTTCATCGACCAGATTCTGCGTCAGTCGATACATGTCGCTGTAGCCGTCGACGTCGTCGAGGAACTCGGCCGCGTACAGCGCCTCGAAGTTCTGCGCCCCCATTTGTTTCAGCAGGTAGAGCAATTGCAGCGGGTTTTCGAGATCGGCGCCGAGATCCGCCAGACCGGCTAGCGCGTTGGCGTAAATCGTTTTACCCTGGCGCACCAGGTTTGCCGCAAACGCGTCGGCGGCGGTGAAATCGACGTGAGGATAGAGACGCCGTGCACTGGCCTCGACGCGGCGGCCGAACAATTGCGCCTCGATAATTTCGTCCGCCGACGGTATGCGAATCGCTTCGGTTACCGGCAACGGCAACAGCGCATGCCCGCTGGGAGAGCGCAGTTGCGCAAGCATATCCCACAGCAGGTATTCGGCGGTCAGCGCGCGATTGTGCTCGAACTCGCGGCCGAAAGACAGCGTATCGCCGTAAATCATCGATCCGATATGCCTGCCCTGGTGAATTTCCTGCAAGGCAAAGACCCAGCCGGCGCGGCGCACCGGGTCGGTAGTCAGCCCGCCGATACAGTGGCTCAGACGAGCGCCGATCAATTCTTCGACGATGTAGCGCTCCAGCATCGCCCACGCGGCGATACTCGCGCAATGACGAAACAGTGCGCCGTATCCATCCTCCAGATAGGAATGCAAAAGCGTTCCCTGGCGGCGAAACTCCGCCAGCAGCATCATCGCCTCGCAGCTGGCGCTCGCGGTCGCAACCTGGTCGCTCCAGCCCGGTGCGGCGAAGCTAAAATACTGCGACAGGTTGCCGACCGTCGTGCAGCCGATGCGTAATGCCTGCGCGCAATTCGCCACTGACGCTGGCTGACCGATCATGAAATCGCCAAGGTGGGGCTGGACAGGCGCCGCCTGCGCGAGCTCGTCCCAGTCGCTGTCCGCGGTCAGCATCGGGCCGGTTTCGGCAGCAACCCGTTCGCGATGCGTCGCGGGCAGCCCCATGCGTCGATCCAGGGCGAAGCCGGCGCGATCGAGTCGATAGCCGCGTGTCGCCAGTTCTCGATGAATATCGCACAATGCCCGGGCGGTAGTCTGCACGTCATTCATGCCGATATGCGCGTGGTACATGATACGCCCCTCGCGCATCGCATGCTGCTTGTATTCGAGTTCGGAGCTCGCGCCCTGTTCGAGCAGAAACGCAGATTTGCCAACGCTAATCTGCGCGGCCGAGGCACGCGCCGCCTGGCGCAGGCCGCGCGGGGACGGCAGCGGTTGCCGGACGAACTCGCGCAGCGCGTCCTGATTGACTGCAGCGACCGTCGCCATTCAGGCCTCGGGGTTGTCGAAGAAATCGACCTGCCCGGTTTCCAGCGCGTACTCGGCGCCGACCACGAGCAGTTCGCCGCGGGCGATCAGATTTTCCAGGATTCGCGAACCATGGCGCAGCTGGTTAGCCGAGGCCCGAATGTTGGCGCGCACGGCTTCTTGCAGCAGGCGCTCCTTGTCGTCACGTAAATCGGTGTCGAGCAATCCCTCTATCGACGGCCTGATCCGGTCGACAATGGCGCGCAGATTCGGCGAGCGACTGTCGCCCGGACGTTCCAGCTCTTCCAGGGTCGCCTCGACCGCACCGCAGCGTGAATGGCCCAGCACCAGCACCAGTGGCGTACCGAATCGCTCTGCAGCGAACTCGACGCTGCCAATCTGGGATGGCGCGATAATATTGCCGGCAACCCGGATAACGAAAAGTTCGCCCAGGCCCTGGTCGAAAATAATCTCGGCTGGCACGCGCGCGTCGGAACAACCGACGATGATTGCAAACGGAGCTTGTTTTTCGAGCACGCGATATTGGCGCATGTCTGCGATCTCGTCATTCGGATCGCGAGCTTCGCTGGAGAACCGCAGGTTGCCTTCGATCAGGCTTTGCAGCGCCTGCTGTGCAGTCTTCAATGATCTTCCCGTCAGATTGAATATCCGGATACGCCGGAGAGTCGTTTGTTAGCGGGCAACCGAAACCCGCTTGCGTCGCATTGTAATCCGCGCGTTGCCAGGGGTAAATCAGTCTGGTATCGAATTGATCAAACCCATCTCCAGGGCGAATCCGGCGATAACTGCCAACCAGAACAGCAGGCCGAGCAGGATCCAGATCACGTTGGCGAGCGTTATGCGGGCGTTGCTGCGGCCGTCCGCATCGCCACAGGCAAGGTTGGCCACCGCCTGGGCCCGATACAGCACGTAGG
>JBFGQE010000032.1:0-16413 GCA_041564355.1 Gammaproteobacteria bacterium
AAATAGTAGACCACGAAGCAGACCAGCAGGGCCATCGCCAGGACGAAGGTTCCCGGCGCCTCGAACCCGGCCGAGCCGTGCTGCTCGACGGCCAGTTTCGGCGCCATCGGCAGGCGCTCGGGCTGACCGACGTTATAGGATTCGCCCGACAGCGGGAAACCGAAGCTTTGCAACAGACCCGCAGACTTGTCGAGTTTCTCGCCGAACAGCAGCGAACCGACCGTAACCAGCAGGTACATCGCGCCGCCGAGCACGCCGAGCACGCCGCCAATGCCGGCGATCCCCATCCTCGTGTAGGCGGTGCCGGGGTACTCGAAGGCCAGCGCGGCACCGGTGAAATCCATGTCCCAGTGACGCCTGGCGACACCCAGCGTACCGGCGCCGAGCATGAACAGGATCATCAGGGTCATGCCTGCGGAAAATACGTAGGGCTGCAGCTTGGCCATCCACGGCAGGAACAGCTTGCGCCGAAACAGTACCGGGATCAACAGGTAGGTCAGGGCCATGAACGCGAGCGTCGTACCAACCGCGACCGTGGCGTGAAAATGCGCCGGAACATACAGCGTGTTGTGGATGATCAGGTTGATCTGCTCGGTGCCCATGACCACGCCGGTGATGCCGCCGAGAAAACCGAAGATCACCAGCGAAAAGAAAAATCCGGAAAACACCGGGTTCCCCCAGGGCGCCTTACGCAACCATTCGAACATGCCCTTGGTGTAGCCCTTTGCGCGCTGCGCCACTTCCATCGAGCCGGGCACGGTCAGGCCGTGAATCATGCTCGCTAGCACCGCGAGGTACATCGCGTAGCTGGTGTTGAACACCTTCCATTCCGAGCTGATGCCGGGGTCGACCAGGATGTGGTGCGCGCTGGCGAGCTGCAGAAACAGGATGTAGAGCAGGAATGCTACGCGGCTGACTTTTTCCGACATCGGCCGCGCGTTGAACAGCACGCCGACGATCAAATACCAGATCGAAACGTGCGCGGCGACGTTGATCTGCTGCGACGAATGACCCATGCCCCACCAGATCACGCGATACATTTCGGCATCGATATGATTGATATAGCCGATCGACCAGAGAAAGGTCGGGATGAGGATGATCGCGCCCGAGGCGATGGTGAAAATGGCGATGATGCAGGCGGTCAACGCGCCGAAGGTGACCAGCGGAATCGAACCCTCGTAGGTGCGATCGTCGCGCGCGATCACCAGCGTGCCAAGAAATACGAAGCAGCCGATCAACGCGCCGACCGCGAACAGGATCAGGCCGAGATAAAAATGCGGCGCGGCCTGCATCGGCGCGTAAGACGTCATCATTACGCTCGAGTTACCCTGCAATACGGCGATGTTGTTCGTCACCATGCCGATGATCATCAGCGCGAATCCGGCCCAGGCCCAGCGCGGCGCGGCGAGGCGCGTGCGCAGCAGCGTCGACGAGGCGAAGTACAGGATCGCCATTTCGAAAAAGATAATCCAGAACAGCAGCGCGTTGATGCCATGACCCGTCAGGACCTGATAAAACAGGTGCGCCGGCAGCAGGTGCACTTCCTGCCAGCGCGTCAGGATGACACCGAGGCCGAGAACTCCGGCGATCAGCAACGACACCGCGGCCGCCACGGCATTGGCCTTGATCAGGCTCTCGGCGGACTTGTCGAAGTAAAAACCCGAATCGGGGCAAACTCTGAACTGTGCCATCTCAATTCTCCTGAACGTAAATCTTGCCGAGCATCAAATGGTGGCCGATGCCGCAAAACTCGTTGCACACGACGGTGAACTCACCCGCCTGGTCCGGCGCGACCGTGACCACCATTTCGTAACCCGGAACGATTTGCAGGTTGATGTTGACCGGTTGCAGCGAGAATCCGTGCTGCCAGTCCAGCGACGACAGGTGCAGACGATAAGACTGATTCTTTTCGAGCTGCAGGATCGGGTACCACTGCCACAGCCTGCCGAGCATGTAAACGTCGCTGCCCGCCGGCGGTTTCACCACCGGCATGCCCGCTTCCTCACCGACCTTGTACTGCGCGACCATTTCATTGACCCGGGCCTCGAATTTTTGCGGATTCGTCTGGTAAGCCTCGTTGGACAGGTTCTGTTTACCGTAGATATGCCAGTAAGGCATCATCAGGAACATGATCAGGCACCAGACCAGCGCGATGCCGACCCAGATCACTTCCTGCTTGCCGACCGGGGTACTCCACCAGTTGGTTTCCGACGGGGGTAAAAAGGAACTCATTGCTTTATCTCCTTCCCCGGATCAGGGCGCAATCGGGATTGTGGCGATTTCCATGATGCCCCACATGATGTAAAACACCGTGGGCATCACCACGCCGAGGAATAACAACAGGAACGGGTTATCGAGTAACCGTTGAAAGAAGGGCACGCGCCTGGGCTTGGGTAAATCGACTTCGTCTGACATGGCAAACCTCGCAATTATTTTCGGTCCGCGCAATCCGGCAGGATCACCGCCGCGTCCCTGCTTCAGCCGGCATGCCCGACCACTCGGATTAAGCGCGCGACCCGCACCATCAGCTGGTATTCCCGAGATTACCCAAGCGTCTCCTAAATTGGTTTGATAAAAGTCAAATCCGCTTTCAGCCCGGCGACTCCGTCGTTGGACGAGAGCCGCCGGGCGGCATTGACATTGGTCAATTCACATCTGACGGGCTCGTGATAAGTTGACCTTTCCGGAGTGGCCGGCGATTTTCGGCGAAGGCGTTGAAACTTGGCGTCAAGCCGGCAAGCCTGCCCGGCAATAGCGATCAACGGAGCCGGTGAATGGTTTTAATCGAGTGGCGCGACGAATATCGCACCGGGGTCGAGGGAGTCGATCACGAACACCAGGAGCTCATCGAGCAAATCAACGCGGTCTACGCGTCGATCGAGGCCGGCGCCGACCGACAGCAATTGATCGATCGACTCGGTGACATCTACGGCAGCATCAGCGCGCACTTCGCCCTCGAGGAACGGACCATGCAACGCCATCGATACCAACACTACGAGGAGCACCGGGCCGACCACGACCGCCTGCTGGACGAGCTACGCGATATTACCGAGACGCTCGAATCGGAAAACGAACTGGACGAGGCTCACTTTCAGCAGACGCTCGCCGACTGGTTCCAACTGCATTTCAAGACGCACGATTCGCGCCTGCACCTGATGCTCGGGCCGGACACTCACGACAAGGCCAGCAGCGCGGGCATGCGGGGCATGATAGAAAATGCGAAACACAGGCTATTCGGTCGGGGCTAGGCGCTTCCTTCGCCGCCTGCTGGGCGCCCTGCTGCTGGGCAATGCCATGCTGTTCGGCGGGGTCACAGCCGGCCAGGCGCCGGCCGGCGAAAACCTGCAGGGTTTCTATGCCCGCCTGGGTAACGACGGCAGCCCGTCGCAAACCTCGGGCAACAATATCTACATCAAGTTTTATCCCGATCGCTGGCTCGGCATGCTGTTCGTGCCCTACCCTTACGCCAGCGCGGTCGAGGCCCCGGTGATCGCGCGCGTATTCGACAATGCGCGGAAACAGACGTCGGGGAGCGCCTACATCAAGGGCCGCTTCGATCTGCTGGACGAGGCCGCGACGATCCATATCGAACGCTACGGTTACCTGCAGGACCGCATCGCGTTCGAGTGCGGCGGCATGTCGACCTGTACGATCAAAACCGGCGACGGCTTTATCGAGCTGATCAAGCCCGGTGTGATCAACGAACACATCATACGGTACCTGCATGTTGCGGCCGAATGATAAAAACCGCAGCAACCCGCGCCGTGGAGCCGCGATGCCGGGTAAGCGCATCATTCCGCTCGGCAGCCTGGTACTGGTCGGCCTGGCGCTTGCGATCATGCTGTTGACCTGGATCCTGGTCAAGCCGCCTTCACCGCCGGCGGAACTGCAGGGTGTACTGCGCTCCGAGTTCAGGCCGCTGGCCTCGTTTCACCTGAGCAGCACCAGCCAGGGTCCCATCACCGAGGCCAACCTGCGCGGCAAGTGGACTTTTTTCTTTTTCGGTTACCTGTCCTGTCCCGACGTCTGCCCGGCCACGATGCACGAGCTCGGTCGTTTCTGGGCGCTGTTTGCGGACGAACGGGGCGCCGAGCCGGAAGATCTCCAGGTTATTTTCGTGTCGGTCGATCCCGCGCGCGACAGTACCGAGAAACTGGACCATTACGTGTCTTACTTCAACCAGAGATTTATCGGCGCGACCGCGGGCAAGGGACAAATCGACCGCCTGACGCGGCAATTCTCCGCTGGCTACGAGCTCGAGCCAGAGACCGCGCCCGGCCGCTACCTGGTCAGCCATACCGGTGCCATCTTCCTGGTCGATCCTTACGGTCGCGTGGTGGCCTCTTTTTCGCAGCCGCATCACGCCACCACGATCCTGGCCCAGTTCAAGAAAATCAGGGATTACTACGGAGCGACCGGTTAGATGAAGACACGCGACATCGCTTCAGTCATCCTGCCGTTTCGACTTTTTCCACTGGCGCCAGGCCCAGATTGCATAGGCGGTCACGAGCAGAACGTTGATCACGATCCCGATCGCGAAAAAGCCGATCGGCGGGTTGCTGGCGGCGGTGTCGCTCTCCGCCGCGACGAGCTGGGTCTGCGTTACCGGTTTATCGTTCAAGGCGTCTGACGGGAGATATCGATGACAGAGAAACAGTTTACGCTACCGATACCGAATAGTAACGCCCGCCGGTTGAGCACGGCCTGGTTGCTGCTCGGCGTATCGGCGCTGCTGGTCGGCGGCCTGTTCACCATACTGGTGGTCCTGTCGCGCACGCCCTATTTCCAGGACATTATCCCGTGGGTCGATTTCTTTCATACCGCGCTGGTGGTTCACGTAAACCTGACCGTGCTGGTCTGGTTTCTCGCCTTTGCCGGTGTTTTCTGGAGTTACACGAATTCGGCGCGCTGCCTGCGCTGCGGCTGGGTCGCGCTGGCGCTGGCCGCCGCGGGCACCCTGGTCATCGTGATCTCGCCGTTTACCGGCGAAAGCCACCCGTTGATGAATAATTATGTCCCGGTGTTGCAAAACCCGGTGTTCTTTGCCGGTCTCGGCATTTTCGGCCTCGGTTTCTGCCTGCTGGTGCTGCGCGCCTGCCTGACCGCGTTCGACAATGACAACCAGGCCAGCGGCGAAAGCGCGCTGCGTTTCGGTCTGTTTGTCGCCGCGATGGCATCCTTGTTCGCGCTCATCTCGCTGCTGTTTTCCTATCTCGACATCGACGACGGCTTCGAGGGACTCGCCTACTACGACCGCCTGTTCTGGGGCGGCGGCCATATCATCCAGTTCAGCCACACCCAGCTGATGCTGGTCGCGTGGCTGTGGCTGGCCAGCGTCAGCGGGGCCAGGCTGCGCCTGTCGCCTCGCGTAACCCTGCTGCTTTTCGCGCTGGGCCTGTCACCGGTGTTCGCCGTCCCGGTCATCTACCTGAGTTTCGACGTCAGTTCGGGGGGTCACCTGTTTTGGTTCATTCAATTGATGAAGTACGGCGGCGCGGTGGCCGCGGTGCCGATCGGCATTGCCACCACGCTTGCCGTGCTGGAAAAACCGCGCGCCCGACCCGGGTTCGAGATCGAGCGCAACGCGCTGGTGTTTTCGATCCTGCTGTTCGGCGGCGGCGGCATCATCGGCTTCATGATCAGCGGCAGCAATGTCACGGTTCCGGCGCATTATCACGGCGCTATCGTCGGCGTCACGCTGGCCTTCATGGGGCTGACCTGCCACCTGCTGCCGCAGCTGGGTTTTCGCCGCGTCAGCGGGCGCCTCGCGCGCTGGCAGCCGGTCATCTACGGCACCGGCCAGCTGATGCATATTACCGGTCTTGCCTGGTCGGGCGGCTACAACGTGGCGCGCAAATCCGCCGCCGCGGAGCAGGGTTTCGCGCAGATTGCGGGGATGGGCCTGATGGGTCTTGGCGGGCTGGTGTCGATTATCGGCGGTGTCCTGTTCCTCGTGCTGGTTTACCGGGCGATGCGTCCGCGACGGCCCCGGGCCAAACCGACCAACCGGGCCATTCAGGTCGATCACCTTTCATTTGTTGACATTAATCAAATACAGGGTAGCTCGCTAAAACAATAATTAAACCCGAGAGACGGCGTATGCGGCGTCGAACCTCCACCCACTGCGGAGGCGATAATCGAATACCCATGGCGCGGATATATCCCATGCATGAAGAAGGTTTTGTTTCACTCGTAGGATCCGGTCCGGGCGACCCGGATCTGCTTACCCTGAAAGCCCTGCGTCGGCTGCAGGAAGCCCAGGTCGTGGTATTCGATCGCCTGGTCAGCAGCGAAATCATGGCGCTGGTTCCGCAGGGGGTCAGCCGAATCTCGGTAGGCAAGGCACGCAACCGGCATTCGATGCCGCAGGACCAGATCAACGAGGTCCTGGTAAGCCTGGGCCTGTCGGGACGACGCGTGGTCAGACTCAAGGGCGGCGATCCGTTTATCTTCGGACGCGGCGGCGAGGAAGCCCTGGCGTTACGCAAGCATGGCATCCCGTTCGAAATCGTGCCCGGGATAACCGCCGCGGCCGGTTGCAGCAGCTACTGCGGCATTCCGCTGACCCACCGCGGCCTGAACCACGGTGTCCGTTTTATTACCGGACATCTGCAGCGTGGCGACGCGCTGCCGATCGACTGGAACAAGATCGCCGATCCGGACTGCACTCTGGTCATTTACATGGGCCTGGCCAACATGCGGCATATTTGCGCCGAGCTGATCGCCGCCGGTTTACCCGCAACCATGCCTGCCGCGGCCATCCACGGCGCAACCACCGGTGGCCAGGAAAAAGTCGTCGCCACGCTGGCCGACCTGGCGCAGGCCGTCGACGCCGCCGGGCTCGAATCGCCGGTTACGATCATCGTCGGCCAGGTCGTCTCGCTGGGCGCAGAACTGGCATGGTTTCAGCCCGGACTGGATGCCGACGAGGAGGAAGCGGAATATGCAAACCGCTCGCTGGCTCGCGCTTAGTCTCCTGATCTCGCTACCGGTAATGGCCGCCGACCTGCCATCGGAGACGCGCCAGCAGCAGCTGCGCGACCTGCTGATCCAGGATTGCGGCTCCTGTCACGGATCGACCCTGCGCGGTGGTCTCGGGCCATCGCTGCGGCGAGATGCGCTGCAAAACAAACCCGTTGCGCTGCTGATGCAGATCATTCTCGACGGCAGACCGGGCACCGCGATGCCGCCATGGAAGAACCTGCTGTCGCCCGCCGAGGCGCGCTGGATCAGCGAGACCCTGTTGAGCGGGGAAGCGCAATGAGGATCGGTTTGACCCTGTTGACGATCCTGCCGCTGATCAGCCTGCAGGCGCAGGCCCGCGGTACCGGCGACATGGGGGTCCTGGTAGAGCGCAGCAACAGCAGCGTGCAGATCATCGAAACCAGCGGCAATACCAGTCTCGGCCGGGTTGACGGCCTTGGCGATCTGTCGCATGCCTCGGTCGTCTACTCGCGAGACCAGCGCTACGCCTACGTCTTCGGCCGCGACGGCGGCCTGAGCAAGATCGATATTCTGAGCGCCGAGCTGAAGGGCCGCAACCTGCAGTCCGGTAACAGCATCGGCGGCGCGATTTCCCAGGATGGACGGCTGGTTGCAGTCTCCAACTACGAACCCGGCGGGGTCCGGGTCTTCGATGCCGACACGCTGGAACTGGTCGCCGACATCCCGGCCACCTGGGGCAACGGTTCCAGGCGCTCCAAGGTTATCGGCCTGGTCGACGCGCCGGGACAGCGTTTCGTTTTTTCTCTGTGGGATGCCGGCCAGATCTGGGTGCTCGACATGTCGAACCGCGAGCGTCCTGAAATCCAGAAGTTTACCGATGTCGGTCTTAACCCCTACGATGCGCTGATTACCTCGGATGGCCGCTACTACATCGCCGGACTGTTCGGCGAAGACGGTATGGCGTTGCTCGACCTGTGGAACCTGGCGGACGGCGTGCGCCGAATCCTGCCCGACTATGGCAAGGGCGAGAGCAAACTGCCGGTTTACAAGATGCCTCACCTGGAGGGTTGGGCGGTGGCCGGGGACTACGCTTTCGTGCCCGCGGTCGGCCTGCACCAGGTGCTTGTCATCGATATGCGCAACTGGCAGGAAGTCGGACGAATCGAGGTGCACGGACAGCCGGTGTTTGTCATGGCGCGCCCCGACGGACGCCAGGTCTGGGTTAATTTCGCGCTGCCGAATAACGACACGGTGCAGGTCATCGACACGCGCAGCCTGAGCGTAATCAGGCAACTCAAACCCGGTAAGGGGGTTCTGCACATGGAATTCGAGCCCCGCGGGGAAGAAGTCTGGCTCTCGGTTCGGGACGAGAACCGGGTCGAGGTTTACGACACCGACACCTTCGAACGCAAGGCGTCTATCAGCGCCACCCGGCCGAGCGGGATTTTCTTTACCGCGCGCGCGCACCGGATCGGCCTATGAGACAGTTCTCTACTCTCGAGCAGCGCCTGCTCAACGAATTCCAGCACGGAATCCCGCTGACCCCGCAGCCCTTTGCCAATATCGCCCGGCAGCTGGGCGTATACGAAACCACCGTGATCGAAACCCTGCGCCGCCTGCAAACCGAGGGCGTCGTCAGTCGAGTCGGACCGGTGTTCCGGCCCAACCGGATCGGCGCGAGCACGCTGGCCGCCATGGCGGTGCCGCCGGAAGAGCTCGAAACGGTCGCCGCGATGGTCACTGAATTCCCCGAGGTGAATCATAACTACGAGCGTGAACATCGCTTCAACCTCTGGTTCGTCGTCGTTGCCGACGACGAAGATCGCCTGCAGCAGGTACTCGGCGAAATCGAAAGCCGTTGCGATTGCCCCGTGCTGGACCTGCCGCTGCTGCAGGAATATTTCATCGATCTCGGGTTCGAGCTGCAATGGAAATGAACCGCGATGCTGAATTCGAAACCGCGCTGGTCGCCGAGATCAGCCGCGGCCTGCCGCTGGTCAGTCAGCCCTATGCCGAAATTGCGCTGCGGCTCGGTTGCACCGAATCCGAGGTGACCGACGGCATATCGCGCCTGCTGGAGCGGGACGATATGAAACGCTTCGGCATCGTCGTGCGACACCGCGAACTGGGTTACCGCGCCAACGGCATGGTCGTCTGGGACGTGCCGGACTCGAGAGTCGTCGAAACCGGGCATTGTATCGGGCAATACGCGTTCGTGACGCTGTGCTACCGGAGGCCGCGTCGCCTGCCCGAATGGCGTTACAACCTGTTCAGCATGATTCATGGACGCGACCGAGACGCGGTGGTCGAGCAGGTCGCATTCATCGTCGAGCAATGCGGCCTGCACGATATCCGGCACGAGATCCTGTTCAGCGGCCGCTGCTTCAAGCAGCGCGGCGCGCGCTATCGACGGGACCGGGTCGAAGCGGCCCGCATCCCGCAGGAGTTACGCGCAAATGGATGAATTGACGCGCCGGTTCCTGAACCGTTACCAGGGCGGTTTCCCGGTCGAAGAACAACCCTTCGCCCGTGTCGGCGCCGAACTGGGCGTTGATGCCGCGACCATCATCGACCTGATCAAGCAAATGAACCAGGATCAGCTGCTAAGCCGCTTCGGCCCGCTTTACGATGCCGCGAGCATGGGCGGCGGCCTGACGCTCGCGGCGCTATCCGTACCCGACGAAAGATTTGACGAGGTGGCCGAACTGGTCAACGAAATGCCCGAAGTCGCGCATAACTACGAGCGTGAGCATGCGTTGAACATGTGGTTCGTACTCGCCACCGAGAAAACAAAATCGATCCAGAAAGCCATCGATCGCATCGAACAGGCGGTCAACCTGCCGGTTTACAACTTTCCCAAGTTACAGACTTTTTATCTCGGCCTGTGGCTGCACATCGACGAGTCGGACCGGGTTTCTACCCGACCGGTACCGGGCCCGCTGAAACAGGCCGGCATGATGATCGACGACCTCGACCGCTGTATCGTGCGTTTGACCCAGGCCGGATTGCCGCTGCGCAGCGCACCGTATAGCGAAATTGCCGGCGGCTGCGGCTGCGATACGCAAGCGGTGTTGCACCGTGTTCAACGCATGCTCGACAGCGGCGTGATCCGGCGCATCGGCGCAATCCCGAATCACTATCGACTCGGTCTGCGCAGTAACGGCATGTCGGTCTGGAACGTCGACGACGATCGCCTGCCCGAGCTGGGTGCCCGTGTCGGGCGGCTCGACTTTGTCAGCCATTGCTACGAAAGGCCGCGCCACCTCCCCACCTGGCCGTATAACCTGTTCGCGATGGTGCACGGCCCGGACCGCGATGCGGTCAACGAAAAGGTGACGCAGATCGCCGAGCTACTCGGCGACGACTGCGGTGAACACGAAGTTCTTTTCAGCAAGCGGATACTGAAAAAAACCGGGTTGAGGCTGGTCGCCTGATGTTTCGCCTTAGCCGATACCTGCAGGCATTGAAAAACGGCCATAGCGTCGCGCCACGGCCGAAACCGGTCATGGCCGGTAGCGGCCCGGTCGTCATCTGGAACCTGATCAGGCGCTGCAACCTGACCTGCAAGCATTGCTACGCAACTTCGGCGGATATCGATTTTGCCGGCGAGCTCGATACTGCAGAGGTTTTCTCGGTGATGCAGGACCTGAAATCGTTCGGCGTATCGGTACTCATACTCTCCGGTGGCGAGCCGCTGATGCGCCCCGATATATTCGAAATTTCACGCCACGCCAAGAACCTCGGATTTTACGTCGGCCTGTCGAGCAACGGCACCCTGATCAGCGCCGACAATATCGACGATATTGCCGCCATTGGCTATGACTACGTCGGCGTCAGTCTCGACGGCTTGCGCGACACGCACGACCGCTTCCGGCGCAGGCAGGGTGCGTTCGACGAGTCGATCGAAGGTATCCGCTTGTGCCAGGAGATCGGGATCAAGGTTGGCTTGCGTTTCACCCTGACCCAGGACAACGCGAGCGAACTGCCGCAATTGCTCGGACTGATGCAGGACGAGGCGATCGACAAGTTTTACCTGTCGCATCTGAACTACGCCGGGCGCGGAAACCGCAACCGCGACAGCGACCTGCACCACCGCATGACGCGCGACGCGATGGACCTGTTGTTCGAAACCTGCTGGCGCGATGTCAACACGGGTATCCGCAGGGAGTTCGTCACCGGCAACAACGATGCCGACGGCGTTTACCTGCTGCACTGGGCGGAGCGTCACCTGCCGCAACACGTCCCCGCGTTGCGCCGTCAGCTGCTGCGCTGGGGCGGCAATGCTTCCGGGGTCAACATCGCCAACATCGATAACCTCGGCAACGTCCACCCCGATACGATGTGGTGGGACTATAACCTCGGCAACGTGCGCGAGCGCCCCTTTTCGGCGATCTGGCAGGACCGCTCGGATCCTTTGATGGCCGGCCTGAAAGCCGCGCAGCGCCCGCTCGAGGGCCGCTGCGCCCTGTGTCGGCACCTTGCCATCTGCAACGGCAATTCGCGTACCCGCGCCTGGCAGTTGACCGGCAATCCCTGGGCCGAAGACCCGGGATGTTACCTCGACGACGAGGAGATCGGTGTCGCCGGCCTGCCCGAGCGCGTCCCGCTAACTGCCTACAGCAGACGCCGCGACTGGCGACAAAGCCGCGAGGTAAAGCTCGACTAACGCCCGCCGGCGACGCAGATCAGCCCGAACAAATGCCCCGCATCGCCTCGCGGTCGTGGATGATCACCTTGCGCCCCTCGATTGAAACGACTTCCCGTTCGTGCAGGTTTCTGAGGATGCGCGAAAAGGTTTCGGGCTTGACCGACAGGCGCGAGGCGATCACGCTCTTGGCGATCTTCAATTCGAACTGGTCCGAGTCGTCCGGCGCCTGGTGCAACAAATAAGCCACGGTGCGCACGGTCCCCGTGTCGAGACTGAGCGCATCGATCTCCCTGATCAGTCCGCGCAGGCGATAACTCATGCTGCCCAGCAACAGGAAACAGGTATCGATGGATTCGCGCAACATGGATTTGAAATCCCGGCCGTTGATTCCGATAACGCGGCTGGGTGACAGCGCCGTCGCGGTGACGGGGTAATGCGGCGCATCGATAAACATCAGCGCCTCGGCAAAGGTAGCCCCCGCCTCCATGATTTCGACAACTTTCTCCTTCCCCTCGGGGGACACCACGGAAAGCTTGATGCGTCCCGCCAGCACCAGGTAGAAATGGGTTGCATCGTCGCCCTGGAAAAACAGCGACTCGCCCTCGATCATGTCGGTGATGTGGGCATTGCGGCGCACGCGATCGAGTTGCGCCTCGTTCAACTCGGAAAACAGGTGTGACGTGCTCAGCGCTTCGCGGATGTCTACCGAAACCAATCTCGACCTCCAACGACAGTAAACATTTTTCGGGATTGCATCTTGTCACGATTTACTGGCTGTCGCATCGGTTTTTTCCCCGCTTTGGTCAACCGCCTTTTATTGACGACGCCCGAGCAGAGACCGCCGCACCGCGCAGAGCCCGCGCGAGTTATTGGTAAATATCCAGGTCACCCCGCGGTTGAGCTCCCGGTAGAGAACGAAGCGCGACTCAACGAATCCGGTGCCGACCTGCTGCCCGCGTTCGACGTGGCGGCGCAAGAGCGCATCGGACAACAACATATACTGGCCGCTGATCCCGGCGAAATCGCGCGCCAGGGTCATTTGGCTCATCGCGGCAACGTTGAGCTCGGCCACCGGGATACAGGCAGCCTCCCCGGCAAAATCGGCCTGCTCGAACAACTCGGGCTGCAGCGCCAGGATATGGTAGTCGTGCACCGGTCGCAGCGGCGCAAGCCGTTTTGCCAGGCGGGCGCGTTTTTCCGCGACGGCGGCCAAATCATCCCGTTTCAGCTCGATCATCAGGTGGGTCTTGCCGCCGAAACGGTCGATGACCTCGGCCAGGCTGGGCACTTCGGGTAGGCGCGCACGCAGTTGCTCGAATGGGACCTCGGCAATGGCGAGATCGGTGGCGAACACGCGCCGCGTGTTGACGTCATGGATTACCACGGGCTCTAGATCGCGAGTCCAGCGCACGTCGAACTCGATCCCCCAGACCCCGGCCTCGACCGCCCGATCGAACGCGGCCAGCGTATTTTCCCGGGCCTCGCGCCGACCCTGCTCGCCGCGATGCGCGATGATCCGGCAGTTTTGCAGCGACTCTCTCGACGGGCGCGGCCGTGGCCACACCGCGAGGATCCCGTCGACGAGCCTTTGCAAGACATACTCAAGAGACCGAAAACGCATGCTCAGTCCCAATCCACGTCGCGACAGGGAACCGGGTATGTCAGGCCGGGCGGAATCGGTTCGGGGCCGGCGGAGCGATCGAAACAGGTAACCCTGCCGACTCCCTCGGCCCAGAACAACTGTGGATCGAGATGACCCTGCGCGATCGGCGGATCGGAGTCATCCAGTGAATGGACCTCGAAATGGAGATGCGGATAGACTCCGGCCATTCCGGTCGCGCCGGAATAACCGATCACCTGCCCGCGCTCTACTGCCTGTCCCTCCTCTACCAGTCTCTCGGTGAGGTGGAAGTACCGGGTCTGCAAGCGCAAGCCCTGCTGCGGCTCGGTATGATTCAGATAGACCTGCTTGCCATAGAGCAACGACAGGGAAACGCGCGCGACGATCGCGTCGGCCGCGGCCAGCACCGGTGTCCGATGCGGCACCAGGATATCGAACCCCTTGTGCTCGAAAGCACTCGCCACGTCTCCCGGAAGATAGCGCTGACTGATGGTTGGCGCGTTGGCCGGCAACACGACGGGGGTTGCCTCGTCGGCTGCCAGTTTCGAGCGCACGACAATACCGTGACCATATTTATCGTAAACCGCGCAGGCCGTCATGCCTGGCAACAACATGAAGAAGGCGATTAACTTGAGGTCGGGGCGTAAATGCATCCGCCAACTCTAAATCATGCGGCGGACGTTGCAAGCGCCCGCAGCGGGAATCGGCAGAACGCGGAGAATCCGGCAACCGGGCAGTCACGGGCGGTGGGTGTCCCGGAGTATCGATAAACCCGCTGGCGGACGGCGTAAGAAACGGCTCGCGCCGCGGTACCGACAGGTTCCGCGGCGGACCCGGCAAAAAGCCAACGCGTACTAGTTGATATTCGCCTTTTCGCGCACCGATTGCAGGCGCTTGTTGAGAAAACGCAATTCGGAGATCAGGTAGCGCTTGCGCCCGGATTCGAGCTGCTTCGCGTTACTCATCTTGACCTGCTCGCTGAGACTGTTTATCGATCGCACCAGCTTGATTTCATCGATCGCGAGGCCGATATACTTCAACACGCAGCGCGTCGTTAGCGGATCGATATGAATATTGACTTTGCTCATGACATACCTCGACTCAAAATTGAACGAGATATATAGAAAGCGAGTACCGGCTTAACTGTGACTCAATTCCGCTCCGCTTGTGAAGTTATTCACTGGATTGGACCGAATACTACCTGCCTGTGACTCGGGTCTAGATATTACTGAGCACTGCGTCACAACGGTGCATCGCCCCGAATTACGAAAAACCGATCTAATTCAGATACCTGGAGAGCACTTCAGCGCAGTCTGCCTCGACTTTCAGGTTCAACAATTCGTCTGCCCGGGTGACACCGAGATTGATCGCGGCGACCGGGATAGCCTTTTTGCGCGCCGCGCGCACGAAGCGAAACCCGGAGTAGACCATCAGCGACGAACCCACGATCAGCATCGCGTCGGCGCGCTCGAGCGCGGCAAAGCTCTCGCGCACGCGGGCGGACGGGACGTTCTCGCCGAAGAAAACCACGCCGGGTCTCAGGATCCCGGCACAAACCGGGCACTCCGGCACACGCACGCTCGTCGTGTCCAGCCCGTTCAACCGCGCATCGCCGTCAGGCGCGATCTCGGCGGAAAGTTGGCCCAGTTCGGGGTTACGCCGATCCAGCTCGCGCTGCAGTTCAACCCTCTCCATGCCCTGTCCGCAGTCGTGGCAAATCACCCGCGCCAGCGAACCGTGCAGTTCGATCACGTTACGACTGCCGGCGCGCTGCTGCAGGCCATCGACGTTCTGTGTCACCGTCAGCGGCACCCGGCCGGATTGTTCCAGCCTGGCCAGCGCGTGGTGCGCCGGGTTGGGATCCGCCGCGGCAAATTTTTGCCAGCCGAAATAAGACCGCGCCCAGTAACGCTGCCGCGCCGATTCATGCGCGATGAACTCGCGAAATTCCATCGGCCGCTGATGCTTCCAGTCGCCGCGGCGGTCGCGATAGTCCGGAATGCCCGAAGCCGTGCTGATACCTGCCCCGGTGAGGACGAATATCTGCTCGTGATCGGAAATAAACTGGTGCAGGCGTTTCGACATGTGTTCAATTACGACCGTTTGGCGGCGATGGATCAGACATTTCTCGGCACGCGCCGATCCGTTATGATGCGCCCATGCCTGTCCTGACAACCTGTATCGGCGCATACCCGAAGCCCGACTATATCGCGATCGGCAATTTTAGCGAAGTACCCGGGCAAGAAGGCAGCCAGACCCGAGCGTTTACCTATACCCAGGACGACGCGAACCGGGTCCCGGAAGCGCTGCTCGTCCAGGCCACGCAGGCCGCGATCCGTGACCAGATTGACTGTGGCATCGACATTCCGACCGACGGCGAGCAGCGCCGTGAAAACTACATCCACTATCATTGCCGTCACCTGGCCGGAATCAATTTTTCACGCCTGACCAGCAAGGTGCATCGCAACGGGGCCGCGGTCGCGGACCTGCCGACCATTGACGCGCCGATCGAACCCCGCGGCGAACACTTTCTCGATCGAGACTTCGCCGTCGCGCAGGAATACAGCGAGCGCCCGGTCAAGATCACCGTTCCGGGGCCGCTGTCGATCATGGATACCACGGCGAACGACTACTACCGGGACGAGCGCAGGCTCGCATTCGACCTGGCCGACGCGCTGAACTACGAAATTCGCGCGCTGGCCGCCGCCGGCTGCCGCTACATCCAGGTCGACGAACCGTTATTCGTGCGTCAGGTCGACAAAGCGCTGGCTTTCGGTATCGAAGCGCTCGAGCGCTGCTTCGACGGTCTCGGCGACGACGTCAACCGGATCATGCACATGTGCTGCGGTTACCCGGGACACCTCGACGACCCGGATTACCTCAAAGCCGATCCGGGCGCCTATTTCGAACTCGCCCGCGCGGTCGACGAGAGCAGCATGCAACAGGTATCGATCGAGGATGCGCACTGCCTCAACGACTTGCACCTGCTCGAGCAATTTCGCCAGAGCAAGGTTATTCTCGGCGTGGTCACGATCGCCAGCAGCCGCGTCGAGAGCGCCGCCGAGATCGAGGCCCGCGTGCGCGCCGCGCTGGGCCACATCGACCGCGAACGCCTGCTGCTCTCTCCGGATTGGGGCCTCATGATGCTCGGCCGCGAACTCGCGATGGCCAAGCTCGTCAACCTGTGCGCCGCAGCCCG
>JBFGQE010000033.1:0-16265 GCA_041564355.1 Gammaproteobacteria bacterium
CGGAGGCATTGAACTTTAGCGCGTTGCCCCCGGTAGTGGTTTCCGGGTTACCGAACATGACGCCGATCTTCATCCGGATCTGGTTGATGAAGATGACCATCGTGTAGGAGCGCTTGATGTTGCCGGTCAGCTTGCGCAGCGCCTGCGACATCAGGCGCGCCTGCAGGCCCATGTGCGAATCGCCCATGTCGCCCTCGATCTCCGCTTTCGGCGTCAGCGCCGCAACGGAGTCGACCACGACCACGTCGACCGCGCCCGAGCGCACCAGCATGTCGGTAATCTCCAGCGCCTGTTCCCCGGTGTCGGGTTGCGACACCAGCAGGTCATCGATATCCACGCCGAGTTTCGCCGCGTAGCTCGGGTCCAGCGCATGCTCGGCATCGACGAACGCAGCCGCGCCGCCCGCTTTCTGGCATTCGGCCACGACCTGCAGCGCGAGCGTGGTCTTGCCCGAGGACTCGGGCCCGTAGACTTCGACCACGCGACCGCGCGGCAAGCCCCCGATACCCAGCGCGACGTCCAGCGACAGGGATCCGGTCGAAATCACCCCCATGGTCATATCGACGCCGGTATCGCCAAGCCGCATGACCGATCCCTTGCCAAACTGCTTTTCGATTTGCCCCAGCGCGGCGGCGAGTGCTTTCTGCTTATTGTCGTCCATTGTTTACCTACCCAGATGTTGTGGTTTTGCGGATTATCACACACAAGACAGAGAACATAAAGAGAACTTTCGCATTTTCCTGTGCATTTCCCGGCCTGTTGCGTGGACCTTACGCGCCATTATCGACAACCACTGGCTCACAACGTGAGCCAGTGGTTTGTATGCGCAAAAAAATCCGCCATTGAGCTTCACCCAGCGACGCGGCAATTCCGCGCAAACTGGGCGGCGAGGGGTTTGCGCGTGGTTTTGCCCTGACCCGAAACTTGAAAGAATGATCCTGTTTACCCGCATTGGCCAGATATTTACCCTGGCGGGGTTCCGAGCCCGGTTGTCCGTGCCGGCTCCAGTGCCTTCCGCGACAGTAGAAAAATCGGCATCCGACCCCGGGAGTTCGGCAGCGGGTGTATGCGCAAAAAAGTCGGACGAAAGATTGAACCCCGGCCATCGCGCGGCTAACCTTGGCGCATGCCAGCCGGGAAATCCGCGACAATAAGAACAAGGCCCGACCTGTCGGAGCGCAGCATCGGCATACTCGTGCTGACGCTGGTCTGTCTCGCCGGTATTCTGCTGATCGCGCTCGACCTGCCCGAGCCCGGCTCGCTTTACGGCCAGTGGTGCGCGACGCTCGGCGCGGTGCTGTTACTCGCACCACTTTGTTTCGTGGTGATGAAACGATCGGGGTTCAGCGAGAGCCCGCCGACCTGGTTCGTAACCCACGTCATCGCGACCATCATCGGTTGCATGCTAATCCTCGTGCACGCCGGCGAGGGCGACTGGCTCACGCCACCCGGTGTCGTTTTGCTCCTGCTGGTCTTCCTGATCCTGCAGGGCAGCCTGTTGCGTGGCGTGATCAGTCGCGATTTCAGCCTGCTGTTCGCGCGCAGCAGTATCGCGAGCGGTTTCGGCGCGCCGTCCGGGCTGGACAAGCAGGCACTGCAGCAGTTGATCGACGCGAAGACGCGGCTACTGCGGGACCTCGACCCGGGCGCGAGCGAAGGCCTGTTTTCGCCCGCGCTGAAACACTGGTTGCGCCATCCGTGGCTGAGTTTTCGCTACCAGGGCCTCGCCGCGCGCGAGGCGCGCCTGGTCGGCGCCCGCGGCAGCGCCGGCGCCGGGCTCGCCTGGGCACGCCGGATTCACATGCTGGTTGCGGCCGCGTTTTACCTCGGGCTGCTCGCGCATGTCGTCGTGGTGCTTTTTTTCGCGGGCTACGTTGCCGGCGACGAACCGATCACCTGGTGGCATATCACCGCCTGGGGCAGATAAGGCATGACCGACCCGTCCACCCAGCTCGCCTTGATGATCGACCTCGAACGCTGCACCGGGTGCAAGAGTTGCGAGGCCGCGTGCAAACAGACCAACGCGCTCGGGCCGAACACCTACCGCAACCGGGTGATGTGGTTCGACGAACAGGCCATGCTCGATGGCGGCCTGGCCCCGGCGCGTCTCGATTTTTTGACCGTCACCTGTCAGCAGTGCGAACGCCCGGCCTGCCTGCGCGCCTGCCCGGTCTACCCCAAGGCGATTTCCAAGGACCCGGATACCGGCGTCGTCGCGATCGACGAAAACCGTTGTACCGGTTGCGGCGAGTGCGCGCTGGCCTGTCCCTACGGCGCGATCGGTTACAACGCCGAACAGCATCACGCGGTCAAGTGCGACCTTTGCGCCGATCGACGCGCGCGCGACCTCGGCCCGGCCTGCGCGCTGGTCTGCCCGACGCGCGCAATCAGTTACGGCACGCGCGAGCGTCTGCTGGCGAAAGCCAACCGCGAGCAGCGCGAGATTCTCGATACCGATCATTTCCTGCAACAACCGGCGACCCTTTACCTGCGTCGTCCGCGCGACCGGGCGGGCGGCGAAGGCGCGGTGCCCGAGCGCACCACGCCCGCGCTGATGCGCGATCACCAGGTGCGTGGCAGTCTCGATCCTCGCGTCGCGCGCGGTTCGTATCGCAAAGCGGACAAGATCGCGCAGGCCGGGCAGGAAGAACGCATCGTGCCGGGCGGTTGTAACATCTGTTTCAACGGCTGCCCGATCAAGTACCACCTGCGCGGCAACCAGGTGGTCAATGTCTACGGCAACGAGGAAGATCCTGTTTTCCAGGGACGCGTCTGCCCGAAATCGCAGATGACGCTGCAGATGTACAATAACCCGAACCGGCTGGTCACGCCGCTGAAGCGCGTGGGCAAGCGCGGCAGCGATTCGTTCGTCGAGATCAGCTGGGAACAGGCGCTCGCCGAAATCGCGCAAAAGCTCGACCGTATCCGCGAGCGTTACGGCAGCGAGGCGCTCGCGATCCAGTCCGGTTCGCGCACCGGCGTGCTCAATATCATCGGCGCGATTCCGCTGTTCGCCGGGCTCTGGGGCACGGCCAACGTCGCCGCGACCGAACCCTATTGCGACATGGGCAAGGGCGTCGCGCTGAACCTGACCCAGGGCACCGGGGTCATGGCCAACGTCTACACCGAGGACGATATCGGCAGCGCGTCGGCCTATGTTTACATTGGCGACAACCAGGCCGAAACCCGGCCGGTCAATTTCGGCATGGTCAATGACTGGCGCATCAGGAACGGCGCGAAAATGATCGTGGTCGATCCGCGCCTGACCGCAACCGCGAGCAAGGCCGACGCCTGGCTGCCGATTCGCACAGGCACCGACATGGCGCTCGGCCTCGGCATTATTCATTACCTGTTCGCGCACGACCTGCAGGACCAGGCCTTTTGCGAGCGCTGGGTGCTGGGCTGGCGCGAATGGCGCGATTTCGTCCGCGACCAGGGTTACGATCTCGACTGGACCGCCAGGGTGACCGATCTCGAGACGACGCAAATCGAAATGCTCGCGCGCAGCATCGCCGAGGCGGACGGCTGCATGATTTTCCTCAGCCGCGGTATCAACCAGCACACCAACTCGGCGCAGACCAACCGCGTGTTCATGTTCGTCGCCGCGATGACCGGTAACTGGGGCCGGAGAGGTGGGGGTTATTTCAATGTCTCGTCGGAAATGGACTGGAAGGCGCCGCGCATTCCCCACGAACGTCGGCCCTGGACTCGCGCCGCAATCGGCAAGAATCCATCGGCCTGGATGACCGCGATGCTCGACGCGGACCCGTACCCGATCAAGGCGCTGATTACCGGTAACAACCCGCTCGCGCAATGGCCGAACCAGAACCGCGCGCGCAAGGCGGTGCAGTCGCTGGACCTGGTCGTGCACCTGGAACTGTTCAAGAACGCGACGTCACGTTATGCCGACTACGTGTTACCGATGGCCAGCGGTATCGAGAAGGGCGGCACCACGCGCTTTGCCGAGGATCGGCGCATCGTATGGAACGATCGCTTCATCGATCCGCCAGGCGAGGCGCGCTCGGACCACTGGTTCTGGATCGAACTCGGCAAGCGGTTCGGCTTCGACGACGTGCTCAAAGACGAGTACAAGGATCCACGCCGCTTATGGGACGAAGTGCTGGTCGCGTCGACGCCGGCGCTTGCCGAGGCGAGCATCGAGCATCTGCTGCAGCAGCCCAATCGAACGGTGCGCCTGCCCCGCTTCGAATCCCGTCACGGCGAACTCGACCCGGTTTACGTCACCGAAAAGGCGCGCCTCGAAGGCGACGATTCGCGGCGTTACCCGACATCGAGCGGGCAGCTCGAATTCTGGACCCCTGCGCAGGAAGATCGCTTCAACGCGATGGGGCTGTCCGCGCTGCCAGAGTTTTACACCGAGGCAGAACAACTCGTCAGCCTGCCGCACATCCGCTACGACGACAAACCGGTTGCCTCCACTTTTTTCGCCAGAGAGACGCTGGTTTACCCGGGACGCATCGTCAATGAACATGTAACCCGCGACGCCGCCTTCGACACCGAGCTCGTGACCGGACGGCCGCCCGCGCCGCATTTTCATTCCTGGACGCACTATTTCTGGCAGGCGCAGGAAATGTGGCCCGAGCTTTACTGCCAGATCCATCCCGACAAGGCGGCGAAAATCGGCGTCGGCGATGGCGACATGGTTTCGATCAAGACCGTCAACGGACAAATCCAGGCGCGCGCGTGGCTGCATCGCGGCATCCGCGAAAACTGCGTATTCGTGCCCATCGGCTGGGACGAGCAGCAACCCTATCATGCCGGACCGAGCGTCAATCACCTGACCGGGATTCGGCTCGATCCGATTTCGCAACAGGCGAACCTGAAAACCCACTTGTGCCAGGTTAGCCGCGCCTGAACCTCGCCCTTGCCGCAGGCAGCGCCAGCCGCCCGTCGCTGGCGGCAGAACATCGAATACACGCTTTATTTAACGCGGGGGCTGATCGGTTAATGCAGTTTAAGATTGACGCCGAACGCGGTATCGACTTCCTGGTCCGACGGTATCTCCCCGCTTTCCAGGACCTGGTCACAGATCGAGATACAGGCATCGATGACATAGGCGATCTGCTCCATGCGCTGCAGCAGGTCATCGGCCGTTTGCCGGTCCGGGTTCAGTTCGGCCCCGACGGAGAGGTAGCCGGCCTTGTCGTAGGAGAAGTGGCAACCGAGGTTGCGGTCCTGGAGTTCGAGCAGGAAACGATCCAGCTTGCCGACGTACTCGGACTCGGCAAATTCTTCCGGCGCCATCAAGGTCGCGCCGAGGTATAAAACCCCGCCGAATCGGTCGTAGACGAACTGGCCCTCTTCGCCGGGCAGGGAAACGAAAATGGCGCCGTCGGCGTGCTCGATCGCGCAACCCAGGGCTTGCAAGCCGTCCAGTAATTCGTCTTTGGTCTTCGTCATAATCCTGCCCCAACCTATCAGGGGAGTTCGGAACTCAAACTCACGATAAAAAGCCGAGGCCGGTGAATTACCGGCTCGGGCTGTATTCTGCGCCGCTATCGACGCGGTTTAATCCCAGCCAGCAAATCGGCGCAGCGCCCATTATTCGATGGACTGTGACAACATCTGCAGCGCGCTTTGCAGGGTTGCCTCGCGCACCGCGGCGCGGTCGCCGGCAAAATTGAATTTTTGCGCCCGCTGCTGCAAAGGCCCCGCGACCGCAATCCAGACCGTGCCGACCGGTTTGTCCGCGCTCCCGCCGCCGGGACCGGCGATGCCGGTTACCGCGACCGCGTAATCGGCCTCGCTATGCCGCAGCGCCCCGCTTGCCATCGCGGTCGCGACCGCCTCGCTGACCGCGCCGTACTCGGTAATCACCGAGGCGGGCACGGCTAGCATTTCACTTTTCGCCGCGTTGCTGTAAGTGACGAATCCGCGATCGAACCAGTCCGAGCTGCCGGCAAGGTCGGTCAGGCTCTTTGCGATCAGGCCACCGGTGCAGGACTCGGCCGTGCACACGCGTTGACCGCGCTGCAGCAGCTCCGCCGCAAGTTGCTCGATGAGTATCGGAACCTCGCGTTGCATGAGCCGATTATAGCGCAGTCGCGCGCCTCGCCCGTGGTCGATTATCAAATCCCGGTTTCGCCGTAACAGCCGGCCTTATATAATCCGGGGCTTATGTTCATTTCCACGCGCAAGCAACCCTGATGGGCCAGGCAGAAACGGGTGTCAAAACGCACACGCCGATGATGCAGCAGTACCTGCGGCTGAAAGCCGATTATCCAGATACGCTGCTGTTCTACCGTATGGGCGATTTTTACGAGCTGTTTTACGACGACGCGCGCAAGGCGGCGGGGCTGCTCGATATCACCCTGACTACACGCGGCCAGTCTTCCGGCGAACCGATCCCGATGTGCGGCGTGCCCTACCACGCGGTCGACAGCTATCTGGGCAAGCTGATCCGCGCCGGCGAATCGGTTGCAATCTGCGAGCAGATCGGTGACCCGGCGACGAGCAAGGGACCGGTCGAACGCAAGGTCGTGCGCGTGGTCACGCCGGGCACGCTGACCGACGAAGCGCTGTTACAGGACCGTCGCGAAAACCTGCTCTGCTGCCTGTTCGGGCAACCGCCGCGCTGGGGGCTGGCCGCGCTCGAAATCAGTTCAGGCCGGTTCGCCGTGTACGAGCTCGACAATGACACGCTTTTGCAAAGCGAGATAGCCCGCCTGAATCCGGCCGAGATCATCTACTGCGAAGACCAAAGCTTGCCGCTGGAGGGCAGCCTGCTGAAGTCGGCGCAGGCAATGCCGCCGTGGCATTTCGAAACCGACAGCGCGACCCGGTTGATCTGCGCGCAATACGGAACCCGCGACCTGGGAGGCTTCGGCATCACCGACGCGCCGCTTGCGGTCGGCGCCGCAGGCTGCCTGCTGCAGTACGTGCAGGATCGGCTGAAGACCGAGATCACGCATCTGCAGCCGCTGCGCCTCGAGCAGGTCAGCGATTACCTGCTGATCGACGCCAACAGCCGGCGCAACCTGGAGCTCACTCGCGCGATCAACGAGCAGGCGCCCGGCAACAGCCTGCTCGGCATCATCAACGCGTGCCAGTGCGCGATGGGGCATCGCGAACTGGCGCGCTGGATTCAGAAACCGCTGCGCAACCAGTCGCGCGTACGCGAGCGACACCACGCGCTGGCCTGCCTGCTCGATAATCGTGAATTCGAGATAATCGCCGACTGTCTCGGCGAAATCGGCGACGTCGAGAGAATCCTGGCGCGCATCGGCCTGCTCTCGGCGCGACCGCGCGACCTGGCGACGCTGTCGCTGACGCTCGGCAACCTGCCCGGATTGCAGGCGCGCCTGGCGCGGCTGGACAGCCCGCTGCTGACCGAGCTCAGCGCGCAAATAGGTGATCATCCCGAAGTCGTCGCGCTGCTCGACGCGGCGATCGTTGCCGACCCCCCGATGCTGATCCGGGACGGCGGCGTGATCCGCGAGGGCTTCGATCCCGAACTCGACGAATTGCGCGCGCTGAGCGCGAATGCGGACCAGTTTCTACTCGACCTGGAACAACAGGAGCAGCACAAGACCGGCATCCAGTCACTCAAGGTGGCGTATAACCGGGTGCATGGTTTTTACATCGAGATCAGCAAATCGCATAGCGACGCGGTGCCCGCCGAGTACGTGCGCCGGCAGACTCTCAAAGCCGTGGAACGCTATATCACGCCGGAATTGAAGGCCTTCGAGGACAAGGTGCTGAGCGCCCGAGAGCGCGCCCTGGCACGTGAAAAATATCTTTACGAGGAGCTACTGAAGCGGCTCGGAGCCGACCTGGCGAGACTGCAGCAATGCGCGCTCGCGCTCGCGCAGCTCGATGTGCTGAACGGACTGGCCAGCTGCGCCAACCGTAATGACTGGAGCGCGCCCGAGCTGACCGGGAAGCGTCTGATCGAAATCGAGGCCGGTAAGCACCCGGTTGTCGAGGCCGCGCTGGAGCAACCGTTTACCGCCAACGATCTGCATCTCGACGACCAGGTCAACATGTTATTGATTACCGGGCCGAACATGGGTGGCAAGTCGACGTACATGCGCCAGACCGCGCTGATCGTTATCCTCGCCTACATGGGCAGCTACGTGCCGGCGCGGCGCGCCGTGATCGGACCCGTCGACCAGGTATTCACCCGCATCGGTGCGAGCGATGACCTGTCCAGCGGGCGGTCGACCTTCATGGTGGAAATGACCGAGGCGGCGAATATCCTCAACAACGCGAGTGCCAACAGCCTGGTGCTGATGGACGAAATCGGCCGCGGCACGAGCACCTTCGACGGTCTCGCGCTGGCCTGGGCCTGCGCGGACCACCTGGCGCGGCAAAACCGCGCATTCACGCTGTTTGCGACGCATTACTTCGAACTGACCCTGTTGCCCGAGCAATACGACGGTATCGTCAACGTTCATCTCGACGCGGTAGAACACGGCGAAGACATCATCTTCCTGCATCGCGTCAAGCCGGGTCCGGCGAACCAGAGCTACGGCCTGCAGGTCGCACGCCTGGCCGGTATCCCGGAACAGACGATTCGGCTTGCGCGGCAGAAACTGCAGCTGCTCGAACAGCAATCTCAACACGCCCAGGGCGACCTGTTTGCCGAACCTGCGGCCGACGCGGACAGACCGGGACAGGCGGTGCTCGCGGAACTCGACGGCATCGACGTCGACGAGCTGAGTCCCCGCGCGGCGCTGGAGTTGATATATCGTATGAAACAGTTGTCCGGATCGTGAAACAATATCACGATAATCTGCTTGATTTTTAGCCCCGCGGATTTAGACTGCGGCCACTTCAGCTGCTCAAGCCCCGGAGATGATGAATGACTTTTGTCGTGCTCGAAAACTGCATCCGTTGCAAGTACATGGACTGCGTCGACGTGTGCCCGGTGGATTGTTTTCACGAAGGGCCCAATTTTCTCGTCATCGACCCTGAAGAATGTATCGACTGCACGCTGTGTGAACCCGAGTGCCCGATCGAGGCCATCGTTTCCGAGGATGATCTCCCGGAGGGACAGGAACATTTTCTCGAACTGAACGAGGAGCTGTCGCAGGTCTGGCCCGTTATTACCGCGAGCAAACCGCCTCCCGACGACGCCGAAGAGTGGGAAGGGGTACCGGACAAACTGCAGTTTCTCGAGCGATAGAGACGCCGATATCCGGCGCGCCGGCGCGGCGCGCGCGGCATTTTGACTTTACCCCTGCCGGTCACTAAAATCGGATTCCTGCGGCATCAGGACATTCACTTTCAAGCTGTTCCCGAATGCGGGATTCCAGGTAGAGGGACATCATGGCGGAATGCAAGTATTACTCTTTTTATGCCCTCGCAAAAATAAACGATCCCGAGTTACTCTACGAAGCGTTCCAGCAGCAAATCGCGCCCGGCCATGCCGACGAAATTGAAATTGAAGTTTTCGAGCGAGGCGACACCCACTGGAACCGCCTGACCCCGAGTGGTGCTCTCGACCAGGATATCGATGCGGCGATCGTCGAAATCCTGGATACGCGTTTTCAGGCCGAGGGCAGCGGCAACTGGTATTACGACGCCGCGGTCGAGGGCTGGTTTTGCAGTTACAAGCCGCTTAGCAGCAAACACTTCGTACTGCTGGTCAGGTGCAGCGACGCGGACAAGTTAATCGAAGAAGATTACCTGCAGTTCCTGTTTCATTTTTACTGCCACCAATTGCAGATGCTGCAGGGGACCTACCGCGACGCGCTGACCGGGCTGTATAACCGGCGCGCATTCAACGAAAAAATCCCGCAGCTGCTCAGTCGCGACGAAAACCTGCAACGCCGTGCAATCACGTTTTCACCGACCGTTTTCGTCATGCTCGATATCGATCACTTCAAGGCGATCAACGACAGCATGGGCCACCTGCTCGGTGACGAGGTGCTGTTGCTGCTGGCGCAGGAAATGACCGCCTCGTTTCGCGAAAACGATTTGCTGTTTCGCTACGGTGGCGAGGAGTTCGCGCTGGTGCTGATGGATATCACGCCGGAACAGGCGCAGCAATCGCTGGAGCGATTTCGTCAGCGAATCGAGCAATTCGACTTTCCCGATGTGGAGCGGGTAACGGTGAGCATCGGCTACACGATGTTCGACACCAGTCTGACGATGGACGGCCTGATCGCCGAGGCGGACGACGCGCTGTATTACGGCAAATCGACCGGCCGAAATGTCGTGCACAGCTACCACGATCTCGTCGAACGCGGCCTGATGCCGCTGACCAGACCACGCCAGTCCATCAAACTCGAAACCTCCTGACCTCACCCGCATCCCTTTCACCGTGTTGATCGCGAGACCGGCGCAGGCCGGGGCGACGAGCTACCCGGCAACTGATTCGTCGAGGAATCTCTTTACCACCGGTGAAAAATGTTCGTCGTCGATCAGGAAAGCATCGTGCCCATTGACCGAATCGATTTCGACGAAGTCCACGTCGGTACCGGTGGCCGCCATGATATCGGCGATCTCACGCTGCTGACGCGAGGGAAACAATATATCGGTGGTGACGCCAACCACCAGCGCGCGGCGCACGTCGATTTTGGCCATGCCGTCTTCGAGCGAGTCGCCATGCTCCTCGATATCGAACCAGTCCATCGCGCGCGACAGGTATAGATAAGTATTGGGGTCGAAACTGTTGACGAATTTCTGCGCGTTGTACTCGAGGTAATTTTCGATTTCGAACTCGTGCGCGAAACGCTCGCCCGAGCGCTTTTCCGCCGGCAGTCGCGCGCGGTCGAACTTCGAGTTCCACTCGTCCGCCGCGCGATAAGACACCAGGCCGAGCTTGCGCGCCAGGGACATGCCGACTACCGGTCGCGTCTCGTCAGTGTATTGCCCGTTGTTCCAGTCGGGATCGCTACGAATGATTTCCCGCTGCAGCGAACGCAGCGCAATCGTCAAAGGCAACGCGCGGGTCGCCGCGGAAATCGAAACCAGATAGGCAATTTCCCCGGGGTACTGCATCGCGTAGGCAATCGAAGACATGCCTCCCATCGAGGAGCCGACTGCGGCATGCAGCTTTTCGACACCGAATTCGCGCATCAGGTAATAACCCGAACTGGCGATGTCCTCCACCGTGACGTCGGGAAAATCGGCTCCGTAGGATTTGCCGGTGGCGGGGTTGACGGACCCGGGCCCGGTGCTGCCGTAACAGCCGCCCAGCGAATTCGCGCAAACCACGAAAAAACGGTCGGTATCGATCGCCTTGCCCGGACCGATCATGTATTCCCACCAACCGGGCGACGGGTCTTGCGGTGACGATGCCGCGTGGGCGCTCGGCGACAGCCCGGTGAATATAAGCACCGCGTTATCCGCGGCGGGCGACAATTCGCCCCAGGACTCGTAGGCGAGCGTCACCTCGGGCAGGGTTTCGCCACGCCACAGGCGCATCCCGTCTTGACCAATACTGCTCAGTTGAATATGTTTGGTAGCGGCAGTGGTAAAGCTGTAGGCATTTTCTTCGTCGGCCATCTAAGCTTCCCCCGGGGATCGTGCGACTTCGTTCAGGTCAAATTTCGAGCATGCGCTGAAGCGCGGTTCGAGCGTTGTCGGCGACGTCCCGCGGCACCGAGATCCGGTTCACGACATTGCCCTCGACCAGGTTTTCCAGCACCCAGGCGAGATGCTGGGGGTCGATGCGGAACATGGTCGAGCACATGCACACCATCGAGGACATGAACTGCACGGTCTTGTTATCGCGCTCGAGCGTATGGTGCAGTCGATTGACCAGGTTCAGCTCCGTGCCGACCAGCCAGTGGCTGCCCGGCTCCGAATCGGTAATCGTTTTGATGATGTACTCGGTAGATCCCACGTAGTCCGACATCTGGCAAACTTCGAAACTGGCCTCGGGATGCGAGATAACCTTGCCGTGCGGCACTTCGCGGCGAAAAGTTTCGATTTGCTCCGGCTGAAACATCTGGTGCACCGAGCAAAAGCCTTTCCACAGGATCAGTTTGGCATTCCTGATCTGCTCCGGGGTCAGGCCCCCCATCGGCATATCGTAATCCCAGACCACCATATCCTCGAGCGGCATGCCCATCCGATAGGCCGTGTTGCGACCAAGATGCTGATCCGGGAAAAACAGCACTTTCTCACGTCTCGCGTAAGACCACTCGAGGATTTTCTGCGCGTTGGTCGAGGTGCAGACGATTCCGCCGTGCACGCCGCAAAAAGATTTCAGGTTGGCCGCCGAGTTGATGTAGGTGACCGGGGTAATGTACTCGTCCGCGTCGAGCACGCTGTTCAATTCACGCCAGGCCCGCTCGACCTGGTCGAGATCGGCCATGTCCGCCATCGCGCAACCGGCCGACATATCGGGCAGGATCGCAACCTGGTCCGGCCGGGAAATGATATCCGCCACCTCGGCCATGAAGTGGACCCCGCAAAAAACGATGTATTCGGCATTCGACGCGGCCGCCTGCCTGGACAGTTTCAGCGAATCACCGGAAAAATCCGCGTGCTGGAATACCTCGTCGCGCTGGTAATGGTGACCGAGGATTACGACCCGTTCGCCGAGTTTTTCCTTCGCCGCACGGATGCGTCGAGCGCAGTCCTCGTCGTCCAGCGACGCATAGGGTTGTAAATCGATTGCGGTGGCAGCCATGGTCGGATCAATTTGTCAGACGAATTGGAAATATTAACATTTGCCGCATCCACGCGCCACCGACTAGCTTTCCGCGCCGGTCTTGCGCAACCGGATCGACAACTCGCGCAGCTGGCGCTCGCTGACCTCGGCCGGCGCCTGGGTCAGCAGGCAGGACGCGGTTTGCGTCTTCGGAAAAGCCATCACGTCACGGATCGAGCTGGCACCGCACATCAGCATCACGAGACGATCGAGCCCGAACGCGATACCGCCATGGGGGGGACAGCCGTAACGCAGCGCGGTGAGCAGAAAGCCGAACTTCCGCTCCGCTTCTTCTTCATCGATACCGAGTATTTTGAACGCGCGCTGCTGCATTTCCATGCGATGGATACGAATCGAGCCGCCGCCGAGCTCGGTGCCGTTCAGCACCATGTCGTAGGCCCGCGACAGCACGCCGCCGGGGTCGGCCTCGAGTTCGTCCGCACTGTCCGTGGCCGGCGCGGTAAACGGGTGATGCAGCGCGTTCCAGCGCTTTTCGCGGTCGTCGTACTCGAACATCGGAAAATCGACCACCCAGAGGAAACGCCAGCCGGACTCGAGCAGACCGCGATCCTCGGCGAGCTTGATGCGTAAAGCACCGAGCGACTCGTTGACCACCTGTGCCTTATCTGCGCCGAAGAAAATCAGGTCGCCGCTGGCCGCGCCGGTGCGCTCGAGGATTACGTCGATCGCTTCGTCCGGCAGGAATTTCAGGATCGGCGACTGCAGGCCGTCGCGTCCCTGGGACAGGTCGTTGCACTTGATATAAGCCAGGCCGCGCGCGCCGTAGCGACCGACGAAATCGGTGTAATCGTCTATTTCCTTGCGCGTCAAATCGTTGCCCCCGGGCAGGCAAAGCGCCGCGACGCGACCCTGGGGGTCGCTGGCCGGACCGGAAAATACCTTGAACTCGACCTGTGCGAGCACGTCGGAAACGCTTTTCAGCTCGAGCGGGTTACGCAGGTCCGGCTTGTCGGAGCCGTAGCGCTCGATCGCTTCGGCGTAGCTCATGCGCTGGAACGGGCCGTCTATTTCGGTGTCCAGCACCTCGGCAAACAGCCCACGCATCATTTCTTCCATCGCCGTCATGATCGCCTCTTCGTCCATGAAGGAGGTCTCGATGTCGAGCTGGGTGAATTCCGGCTGGCGGTCGGCACGCAGGTCTTCGTCGCGAAAGCAACGCACGATCTGGTAGTAGCGATCCATGCCCGACATCATCAGCAACTGCTTGAACAACTGCGGTGATTGCGGCAACGCAAAAAAGGCGCCCGGGTGCGTTCGACTCGGTACCAGGTAGTCACGCGCGCCCTCCGGCGTCGCCTTGGTCAGCATCGGGGTTTCGATATCGAGGAAATCGTGCTGATCCAGCCAGTGGTGTAAAAAATGCGTGACGCGGGCGCGCAAGCGCATGCGTTGCTGCATTTCGGGGCGGCGCAAATCGATATAGCGGTAACGCAGCCGATTGTCGTCGTGCACGTCTTCGTCATCGAGCTGAAAAGGCGGGGTTTCCGAGGCGTTCAGGATCTCGAGGCTGTGCGCAAGCAACTCGACCTCGCCGGTAGGCATTTCGGGATTGAAGGTGCCCTCCGGGCGAACCCGCAACCTGCCTTCGACGCGAATCACGAACTCGTTGCGCAGGGTTTCGGCATCGGCGAACATGGTCGCGTCGTCGGGGTCGAATACCACCTGGAGCAATCCGCGCGCGTCGCGCAAATCGACGAATATCACGCCACCATGATCACGGCGGCGGTTGACCCAGCCGCAAACGCTGAGCTGCTGGTCAATGTGTTGCCGATCGAGTTCACCACAGTAGTGCGTGCGCATATGAATTTTCCGGGTAGTAGTTACGCTTCGATAACCTGCGGCGGCCGGCAGGTCTGTTTTCAGGCCGCGGCCTCGCCGTTGACCTTGGCGGTCTTGGTCTCGCCGCCCGACTTGCTCTCGGCCGGCTTGTCCTTCTTCGCTGCGCCATCCTTGTCCGCGCTATCCGTCTTGGCCAGGTTCTTCTGTCCATCGGATTTGAAATCGGTTTCATACCAACCGGAGCCGCTAAGGCGAAATCCGGGCGCCGAAATTTTTTTCTTCAGGCCGTCCTTCTCGCAGGCGGGACAATCCGACAGCGGCGCGTCACTCATTTTTTGCAGGGCTTCGAGTTCATGCCCACACTCATTACAGATATATTCATAGATTGGCATTTTCAGTCTCCGTAACCCGGGCCGCGCCAAATTCCGAGCAGTTGCCTGCGCGCAAAAAGGCACGGGATTTTATAATAGTCCTGCCCAATTTCCAATACACCATGTCAGAAATAGGACAGGTAGTTAGCATCCAGATCGAACACCAGCCAGGCTTGCCCATAGCGCCCCTGGAACGGTGCGATCAAAACCTCGTCGGCCGATTTACCCTGTTCCGCCAACCAGGCGTCATACTTGTCGCGCGCTTCGTAGTCATCGATTCGCTGGGTGAAAAGCAGCTGTTTTGCCTGCAACGCCGACTTGAATTCGGGTTTTTCACGATAGAGTCCGATCTGCGCGCGCTCGCTGATTCCCTGCTCTGTTTTGATCTCGAACAGACGGGCCAGGTCTTCCTGGTTGTCAGGCATCTCGGCGTAGATGACGGGCGGTTTTTCGTCACTGTACCGGCTCAACTGATCCAGTGATTCGAGCGTCGAGCCATAATCTGCCTTGACCGAGCTGACGACGAACTCGTCGAGCATCACGATCGCGACCGGGCGTTGTGAATAGGTCGCGTAAATACCGTAGGCCAGCGCGCTGATCTGGATCACGGCGATCGTCGCCAGGTCGAAAAAAATGGCGCGCCTCGATTTCCGGAGATCGAATATCAGGAAGGTAATCAACGGACCCAGCACCAGATCGACGGCCGCCACCAGGCGTATTCCCTGCCAACCACCGTCAAACAGGAAATAGGGCATCGGATACCAGTTGAAATAAATCTGGTAAGCCAGGTAAATGAAAACCACCATGCTCAGGCTGAAGTGCACGCCGGTTGCTTTTAGCTTGGTTATCAGCAAAGCTTTGTTGAATTTCATGTCTGCCCTGGAACCCTGAAATTATTCTTCAGATTAACGAGTTAGATGGAGTCTGATAGCAAAAAATGCAAGTTCGAAACGGCTCACAACCGGATCGAGCTATCACAGCGCGCCGGCTTGCTCGAATTGCGCAGCGCCGACGGCGCGCTGCAAAGCGTCATCGACCCCGACAACCCCCAGCGCCTCGCGCTGAAAAACCTCGAATTCATGCTCGGCAGCCTGTTATTCATTCCGCAACCGCGCCGGGTTCTGCTACTGGGCACGGCAGGCGGTTCTTTATTGCACTTCCTGCGCCATTACTTCGAATGCGAAATCACCGCGGTCGATATCGATGCCGAGCTGGTCGACGGCTTGCTGCAAAGGCGCCTGCTACCGGCCGCCGGACAGGGTCTCAGTTACGTGTTCGACGACGCTGCGAGATTTATCGAGCACACCGACAAACGCTTCGACCTGGTGCTGGTCGACCTGTTTCAAGGCGCGAAAACGCCGCGCTGGTTACTCGACAAGGCCACCTCCACGAAATTGCGCGGCTTGGTCGCGGAACAGGGTGCGCTCGCGTACAACCTGCTGATCGACAGCGAAACCGATTTTCGC
>JBFGQE010000034.1:0-16051 GCA_041564355.1 Gammaproteobacteria bacterium
GACGCTCGCGGCCGACGACTTGATCGTATGCGCCCAGCGGTGCAGGTCGTCGCGCCGGGTTTTGACGGTGCGATTCGCGATATCGCTCAGGAACTCGTCGATCGACTCGACATAGGACTCGATAACCATCTCGGCATCGTCGCCCATGTCTTGTTTGAGCTGGTGAATTACCTTATCGTCGAGCGTAAGCTGACTGTCGGGGTCGGGTTCGATTCTCGCCATCTTGTCGGTGTTTGCGGTCTTTAGCAGTACAACAGCGCGAGTATAGTAGAATCACCGCGCTTCGCCCGCGCCGCGGGGCGCCGGAGTATCGAGATGAAGGAAATTAGTGAAAATTTTTACATAATTGGCCACCGTGGGGCCGCCGGCGAGCGCTTCGAAAACAGCCTCGACGGTTTTCGCCACGTGCTCGAGCTCGATATCGACGGTATCGAAATCGACATCCGCGAGCACGGCGACGAGCTCTGGGTGATTCACGATCACGATCTCGAGCGGCTGACCGGAAAACCGGGTCTGTTCGAGGCCCAGGCCGACCCGTCCACGCTGCGCCTGCGCAATGGCGAGGCGATACCGACCCTGCGCCAGGTGCTCGACCTGACCTGGAATAAAATACCGCTGAACATCGAGATCAAGGCGGTCGAGCGCGTCGAACTGCTGCTCGAGCTGCTCGCCGCCTACCCCGCCCCGGTGGATTCTTCCGGCATTCCGTGGAACCTGATTTCTTCTTTCGACCATGGCGCCCTGTTGCGCCTGCGACAGCTCGATTGCCCCTGGCCGCTGGCGCCGATCAGCAGCGGCGTGCCGCTGCAGGTCGAAGCCGAGCTCGACACGCTGGCCCCGTGGTCATGGCACTTCGACGATGAGTACATGGATTTCGACCTTGTCGCCGAACTGCGCGTGCGGGGCGTACCCAGTATCGTCTTCACGGTGAACGATCCCGCTCGGGCCAGCTATTTGCGTGATCGTGGCGTCGCCGGAATTTTTACCGACCTGCCCTCCAAAATGCTGCAAATCAACTAGACTCAAAACGTTTGCAATGAAACGTCAGGATCTTCGATGGAAGAGAACATCCATCCCGACATCAACACGCTGCGCCGCATTCGCAGCCTGAGCCAGTTCGACGATACCCAGCTCAACGGTCTCGCCGCGAAATTATCGCTGCAGTCGGCCGATCGCGGACAGTGCCTGATCGACCTGGGCAGTTGTGAAAAATACAGCCTGTATTTGGTCGAGGGCGGGTTGCGCGCGATCACCCACGATCAGCAGGAAACCCGGTTCAATTACGCCGCCGACGGCGAATTGTTTCCGATCGCGCAAATTCGTCCGAGCATGTACCGGGTGGTGGCCGATGAACCGGCGCGCTACTTCAAGCTGTACTCGGACCAGTTGACCGAATTCGCGCAGCACGAAATCAACGACGCACCGGCGGACGAATTCGATGTCCTCGAGTTCGATCAGACGCAGGAGCAGTCCCTGTTCACGATCCAGCTGTTCCAGGATCTGATCGGCGATAACCTGAACCTGCCGAGCCTGCCCGATATCGCGCAACGCATCCAGCAGGCCTTTGCCGACGGCCTCGTCAACGCCGAGACGGTCGGCGCGATCATCCAGTCCGACCCGGTGATTACCGCGAAGATCATCATGGTCGCGAACAGCGCCTTGTACGGCGGGCGCGCGCCGATCGAAAGCCTGCAGCAGGCCGTGGTCCGGCTCGGCCTCGAAACCACGCGCAAGCTGGTGATGACCTACTCGGTCAAGGAATTGTTCGACAGCAAGACCTCCGACATGAAATCGCATATGCACGCGGTGTGGAAACACAGCCAGCACGTGGCCAGTCTTTGCCGCCTGCTGGCCGATCGCCTCGACGGTTTCGACGCCGAACAGTGCCAGCTGGCCGGGCTGGTGCACGACATCGGCGAAGTGGCGATCCTGCAGTACGCGCAGGAGCACGAAGAGTTGCGCAACGATCCGGAAAAATTACTCGAATCGGTCAAATCGCTGCGCCCGCAGATTACCGGCATGCTGCTGGACCAGTGGAATTTCGGCCCCGAGTTCGTCACCGTCGGCCAGGAATGCGAGGAATGGTTCCGTAACCCCGCCGATCAGCCCGACCTCTGCGACCTGGTGCTGATCGCGCAGTATCACGCCATGATCGGCACCCCGGAGCAGAAAAACCTGCCGCCGATCGCAGCCCTGCCGGCCTTTGCCAAGCTGGGCATGGCCGATCTCGATATCAAACAGATCATCGAGTTCATGAAGCAGTCGCGCGATAAGATCAGGACCATCGAAGCCCACCTCGCATCACTCTAGCCCGTCTACCGGTAAAACCCGGTGGCGGCGCCGCTGCGGCACCTGGTTCGGTCATGCGAAAACAGCGTACAATCTGCGCATGGCTGAACTGGGTCGATTCAACAACTTACGCGTAATCCGACAGAGCGACATCGGTGTCATGCTCGCGGCAGGTCGCTACGGCGAGGTACTGCTGCCGAAGCGCTACGTTCCGAAGACGCTCGAGATCGATGACCAAATCGACGTTTTTCTGTACAGCGATTCGGAAGACCGGGTCGTCGCAACCACGCAAAAACCAAAGGCACAGGTCGGCGAGTGCGCCTACCTCAAGGCGATCAGCCGTAACCGCGTTGGCGTGTTTCTCGACTGGGGATTGCCCAAGGATTTGCTGGTGCCGTTTTCCGAGCAGCAAAAACCGATGCAGAAAGGTTACTCGTACACGGTATACCTGTTCGTCGACGAGGCGACCGATCGCATCGCCGCGTCGTCCCGTCTCGAGGAGCACCTGAGCGACGACGCGAGCGGGTTCGCGCCGCGCCAGCCGGTCGACCTGTTGATCTACGGGCGCAGCGATCTCGGCTTCAAGGCGGTCGTCGATGGCACCCACCTGGGCCAGCTTTACGACAACGAAACCTTCCGCCGCCTGCACTACGGCGAACGGGTCCGGGGCTATATCAAGCAGGTGCGCGATGACGGCAGGATCGACCTGGTTTTGCAGCGACCGTCTCACCTCGAGCGCGATCGGCTCGGGGAAGCGATCCTGACCGATTTGCGTGACCAGGGCGGCGTGTCGATGCTCACCGACAAGAGTCCGCCCGAAGCGATTTACGAGGCCTTCGGCGTCAGCAAGGCAAACTACAAAAAGGCGCTTGGGCAGCTCTACCGGCGGCGCCAGATCGAGATCACCAAGGAGAAAATCACGCTACTGTCCGACACCGCGCAGCAGGGCGAGACATGAAGCGAAACGAGTTTGTCATCAACTTGTCATATAAACCCGCTATACCTGCCGGGTGAGCGTGCCGTGGGAAAAACGATGAACATCATGGTGGTCGAAGACGATCGCGATATCCGAGAAATGGTCTGCCAGTCGCTTGCACAAAACGATTTCCGCACCCAGGCCTGCCGCGATCTGGGCGAGGCGAAGCAATCGCTGGCAAAAACGGCGCCTGACTGTTTCGTCATCGACTGGATGCTGCCCGATGGCTCGGGCATCGACCTGGTCCGTTGGATCCGCCGCCAGGACGCCTATCGGCAGATACCGGTGCTGATGCTCACCGCACGCTCGACGGAAAGCGACATGGTCACCGGTCTCGACTCGGGGGCAGACGATTACCTGACCAAACCGATGTCTTTGCGCGAATTGAACGCTCGCGTGCGCGCCCTGTTGCGACGTCCGCCGCAATACGAAGAGGCCCAGGACCTGCTCAGCGCCGGTCCGCTCAGTCTGAACACGCGCTCCCAGGAGGTATTCGTCGGCAGCTCGGAGGTCGAGCTTAGCCGTACCGAGTTCAAATTGCTCAGGCTGCTGCTCGAAAATCCCGACAGGGTATTCAGCCGCGAGCAGATTCTGGACGCGGTCTGGGGCGTGGATGCCTACCTGGGTGATCGCACGGTCGACGTCCACATCCTGCGCCTGCGCAAGCTGCTCAAACCGCACGGCGTCGCCGCGATGATCAAGACGGTGCGCGGCAGCGGCTACCGATTAACCAAAAAGATCAAAAAATCGCGGTAAAATTGGATCATGGCTAACATCTGGTCCACCGAGGCGTGGGCGATTGTTATCGCCGCCTGTTCACTGATGCTGCTCGGAGAGTTCGGCGGCAACTGGTTTTTCGCCGCCCTGCTCACGCTCGGAGCATATATCGGCTGGCTATATCACCGACTGCTGAAGCTGGAACGCTGGGTCCGCCAGGGCACCAAGATCAGCCAGGCCTTCGAAGATAACGGGTTCGTCGGGGTAATCATTCGCCAGCTGTACGAGCAAAAGAAAATACATAACCGACGCAAGCGCCGGACCAAGCGAATAATGCGGCGCCTGAACCAGATTCTCTCCACCCTGCCCGATGCAACGGTGCTGTTAGGCAACGAGTCCCAGATCGAATGGTGCAACGAGCCTGCCCGCTACCTGCTCAATCTGCGCTCACCGCAGGACCTGGGCACTAAACTCAGCCACCTTATCCGCGATCCTGAACTGCTCGCTTACCTCAAAGACCCGGAAAGCCGCGACTATATCGAGATCGAATCGCCCGCAGATCAAAGCATTACCGTTCAGGTCAAGATCGTGCCCTTTGGCGGAAACCAGCTGCTGTTGATCGCGAGAAATGTCAGCGATCAGAAAAAATTGCAGGAAAGCCTGAAGAATTTCGTCGCCAATGCGTCGCACGAGCTGAAATCCCCGCTGACCGTGATATCGGGGCACCTGGAAATGCTCGAGGGTGAAATAAACCCTGACAGCACCGGCCAGCGTTCGCTGCTGACCGCGCAGCGCCAGGCCGAGCGGATGAAAGACCTGATCGAGGGCTTGCTACTCCTGTCCCAGGTCGAAAGTTCTCACCTCGAACCTGGCGAGGGAGACGATATCGCGATCACCGAACTCATGGTCAACGTGATGGCCGCGCTGGAGAAGTACCGGGACCGGGACCGGATCGATCTGGCATATCCGGATAATCTGCTGTTACTCGGTATCAACACCGAGATCGAGAGCATTTGCATCAACCTGATCGAAAATGCGATCAAGTATTCGACACCGGGCACGCCGATTCGGGTGACCTGGGCAGACAATCCGCTCGGCGAATACGTGTTCAGCGTCGAGGACCAGGGCCCCGGCATCGAAGCGGCTGAAATACCGAGCATCACCGAAAGATACTATCGTGGCGCCGGAAGCAGGGCCGAGACCGCCGGCTCCGGGCTCGGCCTGGCCATCGTCAAGCATGCGGCAAAAAAACACGGGGGTAAATTTACGATCGAAAGCGAACCCGGCAAAGGCAGCCGTTTCAGCGTGACCTTCCCCAGTTATCGTTGTCGTGGCACTTCGAAACCGGTTGCAACAGTGATTCGCCTTGCAGATGAGTAACTAAAACTAATAATTATTTCAACAGGTTAGAATACATACTTAACAATTTAATTAACTATCTGCAAACCAGATAATTGCCTTTCATCCCGGTTTGTTCAAGCCGGATAAAATTTCTGCGTTTTTGTTACACAAATGTCACATTTATCGATTTTAATGATCTGGCTCAATCGAGATAGACCCATCTAAAGTTAGTCTGGATTTATCTCTGGACGAACAACAATAAACCACTATCCAATCCAACCAGAGGAAAAAGGAAGATGAAAACGGGAATACTAGTTGCCTCTACAGCGGTAGTCGGCCTTGCCATGATCGGTCAAAGCATGGCGGCGAGTACCGTGATCCAGAACAAGGGCTCCGATACGCTGGTCAATGTCGCCCAGGCCTGGGCCGAGGAATACAAGGATGTCAATCCCGACGTTGCGATAGCCATATCGGGCGGAGGTTCGGGCACCGGCATCGCGTCGATGATCAACGGCACCGTCGATATTGCCAACTCCAGCCGCGAAATGAAGAAAAAAGAAATGAATAAGGCCAAGGAAATGGGACAAAACCCGGTCGAGCACGTGGTCGGCTACGACGCGCTGGCGGTTTTTCTCCACAAAGACAACCCGTTGAATGAACTCAGCTTCAACCAGCTCGGAAAAATTTTCGGCCGCGGCGGTGACGCGACCAAGTGGTCCGATCTCGGTATCAGCGTTCCGGGCTGCGGCAGCGACAAGATCGTCGTGGTCAGCCGGCAGAACAACTCCGGCACCTATGCCTATTTTAAAAAGGCGGTGCTGAAAAGTGCGGCCAAGGCCGGCGTCATCTCCAAGGGCAGCTTTCGCCAGGGCACGCTCGACATGCACGGATCCAAGGACGTCGTCGACCTGGTCGAAAAAACACCCTGCGCAATCGGTTACAGCGGCCTGGCCTACGCCACCGATCACCTGAAGCTGGCCTGTATCGCCAAGGACGAGGGCAAGAGTTGCGTCAGTCCGAGCGTCAAGACCGCGAGCAATCGCAGCTACCCGATTGCGCGCCCGCTGTTCATGTACACCAACGGCGAACCGCAGGGCGCGATCAAGGAGTACATGGATTGGATCCTCTCCGATACCGGCCAGTGTATCCTGAAAAAGAAAGGTTATGCCCCGATGCGCGACGTCAGCTGCCCATAGGGATTAATTCATGCCGGGAAAGGGTTGCTCCGGTTTAAACCCTTTCCCGGCTTTACCATTAACCGGGAAAAAAAATGTCTCATCTCGAAGAACGCCTGGCACATGACTTAAACGAAATTCGTGACCACATCGCGCGCATGGGCGCCGACGTCGAGCAAGCCATGGAGGGGGCTTTCCACGCGCTGGAAAACAACGACGACAAGCTGGCCTTCAAGACGATTTTGTCAGACCTGCCGATCAACCGGCACATGCGCCAGATCGACCGCTTGTGTCATGCTTTTATCGCCGTACACCTGCCCAGCGCCGGGCATTTGCGCCTGATTTCGTCGGTTATCCGCGCCAACATCATCCTCGAGCGTATCGGCGATTACGCGGTCACGATCGCGCGCGAAGCGGTGCAGCTGGGCGATGTTCCCGAAGGCTACATGTCTTCCGAGCTGAAGAAGGTCAGCGCCGAGGCGATGACGGTGTTGAGCGAGGCGATCAGCGCGTTTAATTCTTCCAACGCCGAGCGCGCGCGTCACGCGATCACGATGGCCAAGCAGGTCGAACACGAGATGGACGGCATCTACGCCGAGCTGCTCGATTGCGGCGACGTCGAGGGCGGCTGCGGACGCAACACGATGATTTACCTGATTTTATTCAGCCAGCTGAAGCGGGTGGCCGACCAGGCCAAGAACCTCGCCGAAGAAGCGGTATTCGTCGAAACCGGCGAAACCAAGCAGCCGAAGGTGTACCGGATATTGTTCCTCGACAAGGACAACAGTTGTCTCGGCCCGATGGCGGCCCAGATCGCGGAAAAGTCCTTCCACGACCGTGGCCAGTTCAGCACCGGGGGCGTGAAACCGGCGGACAGCCTCGACTCCAACATGGTGGCCTTCATGCAGGGTCGCGGTTTCAACCTGGCCGACACGACCCCGCACGCGGCCGACACGAGTCGCGAGGCGCTGTCCGATTACCACGTCATCGTCGGCCTGAACCAGAAGGTCATGAAATCGGTGGGCAAGATTCCGTTTCGCACCTCGGCGCTGAACTGGATGAAGCTCGAGGTGCCCACGGAAGCAAACCAGGAGGCCTGGGAGGCCCTGTACAAGACCCTGGCGCTGCAAATCAGGGAGTTGATGCAACTGCTGCGCGGCGACGAGGGCGCCTGAAATGACCGAGCTGGCCCGACCACAGTCCGGTAACCTGCCCGATATCAACCAGCGCAACGCCGACTGGTATATCGACAAACTGGTGCAGTACCTGGTTTTCCTCAGTGGAATCTCGGCAATTATCCTGATCGTCGGCATCTTCGTCTTCGTCACCATCGAAGGGTTCGGTTTCCTGCTCGAGGATTTCAGCTTCCGCGAATTTTTCCTCTCGCCCTGGTGGGAACCGACCGACGAGGACGAACCCACCTACGGCATACTTGCCCTGATGGCCGGTACTGCCAGCGTCACCGGGCTGGCGATGCTGATCGCGATACCCTTCTCTCTCGGCTCCGCGATCTACGTCGCCGAGTTCGCCACCGGTAAAACGCGGGAGGCGCTCAAGGTTCTGATCGAGCTGCTCGCCGCGATCCCCTCGGTAGTCTGGGGTTTCATCGGCCTGTCGATCATGAACCCGCTTATCATCGACGTTTTCGACGTGCCCGTCGGGCTCAATAGTCTGACCGCCGGCGTCATTCTCGGCCTGATGGCGGCGCCGATCATGACGTCGATCTGCGAGGACGCGCTCAAGGCCGTGCCGGATCGCTACCGCGAGGCCGCCGAAGCGATGGGCGCTACCCGCTGGCAGGTGATTTACAAAACCGTGCTGCCGGCAGCCAAGAACGGTCTGCTCGGCGGCGTTCTGCTCGGCGTCGGCCGCGGTTTCGGCGAAACCATGGCGGTACTGATGGCCACCGGTCACGCGATCAACATCCCGGGCAGCATCTTCGACTCGGTGCGCGCGCTGACCGCGACCATCGCCGCAGAGCTCGGCGAAACCGCGGTCGGGTCGGAGCACTACCAGGCGCTGTTCACGATCGGCATTTTCCTGTTCACGATCACGTTTATCATTAACCTGACCGCCGACCTGATCGTGCGCGGCATCCGCAAGAGCTAGGAGGGGCCATGAGTACACCAGAAGTCGTTGCCAACCAGTTTCTCGAGACCGACCTGAACGCGAAAGCCAAGCGCAGCGAAACCCTGTTCAAAATCCTGTTCATGCTGATGGCCGGCCTGCTGATCCTGCCGGTACTGATCATCCTGACAACCCTCGTGGTCAAGGGCAGCTCGATGATATCGCTGGAGTTCCTGTTTTCGGACCCGACCAACGGCATGACCGAGGGCGGTATCTTTCCCGCGCTGATCGGCACCGTGTGGCTGGTCGGCGTCGCGCTGCTGATATCGGTGCCAGTCGGAGTCGCCGCGGCGTTATACCTCAGCGAATACGCGCCCGACAACTGGTTCACTCGCTCCATCAACCTCGCCATCATCAACCTCGCTGGCGTGCCGTCGATCGTGCACGCACTGTTCGGCGTCGGCGCATTCGTCATCTTCTTTGGCTTCGGCACCAGTATTCTCGCCGCCAGCGCAACGCTGGCGGTCATGACCCTGCCGGTGGTCATCGTCGCCACCCGCGAGTCGCTGCAGGCGGTACCGCCGGCGTTTCGCGAAGCCTGCTGGAACATGGGCGCAACCCGCTGGCAAACCATCCGCCGCGTGGTGCTGCCGAATTCGGTCAGCGGCATCCTGACGGGTGTCATTCTCGAGGTCTCGCGCACCACCGGCGAGACCGCGCCGGTCATGTTCACCGGCGCCGCGTTTTTTATCCCGGTGTTGCCCGAAAGCGTGTTCGACCAAACCATGGCCTTATCGCTGCACCTGTTCGTGGTCTCGACCCAGGTGCCCAACGTGCCCGAGGCCCTGCCCTACGGGGTCGCCCTGGTGCTGATCAGCATGGTATTGCTAATGAACAGCGCGTCGATCGCGCTGCGCATGTACCTGAGGGGCAAAAAGAAATGGTAAGCGCGGCACAGGATTTAAACGAGCACGAGTCCAACCGGGATTCGAAAATCAAGCTCGAGGTTCGCGATCTCGCAATTCATTATGGCTCGACCACGGCGATTGCGGGAATTAACCTCGAGGTCATGGAAAACGAGATTTTCGGCATCATCGGCCCGGCAAACGCGGGCAAGACCTCGTTTCTCAAGACCCTGAACCGGATGAACGATTTCACCACCGGCATGTCGATCGACGGTGATATCCGTTTCGACGGCATCGACATTCGCAACGTGCGCAACGTCTACGCGCTGCGCAACCGCATCGGTGTCGTGTTCCCGCTGCCGGTTGGCCTGCCGTTAACGGTTTACGAAAACGTCGCCTTCGTGCCCCGCCTGCGCGGCATTCGCGACAAGGCGGAACTCGACGTCATCGTCGAGCGCTGCCTGACCCGCGCGGCGCTCTGGGACGAGGTCAAGGATCGACTCGATTCACTCGGCAGCCTGCTGTCCGGCGGCCAACAGCAGCGCCTGACGATTGCGCGTGCGCTGTCGCAGGAACCGGAATTACTGATGCTCGACGAGTTTTCGATCGCGGTGGATCCGGTGACGACCATGCGCATCGAGGACGTGTTGAAAGAATTAAAACACGAAATGACGATTATCCTCGTGACCAACCTGGTGCAGCAAGCCCGCCGTCTGGCCGATCGCACCGCCTTTTTCCTCGAAGGCGAGTGCGTCGAAATCGGCGCGACCGAGGATTTGTTCACTGGAAAGGTGCAGGATTCACGCACCACCGATTATATCGAAGGCCGCTTCGGCTAGGGGTGACGAGTATGGAAATGGGTGCTGCACCGAATCTGACAGAAACCGAGATCCAGCCGGTCACCGACCTGGCCATCTGCACCCGCGACCTTAACCTCTGGTACGGGAATTTTCAGGCACTGTTCGATGTTAACCTGGAAATAAAAAAAGGCATCGTGACCTCCCTGATCGGTCCGTCGGGTTGCGGCAAGTCGACTTTCCTGCGCAGCGTCAACCGGATCAACGAACGTCTGGGCTACGTCACCATCAACGGCTCGATCGACGTGTTCGACAACAATATTTACGCCCCGGAAGTCGAGCTGGTGCAGGTCAGGAAGCAGGTCGGCATGGTATTTCAGCGCCCCAACCCGCTGCCGACATCGATTCGCGAAAACATTCTGTTCGGTCACAAGCTGCACAACCGCGATAAAAAATACACCCGCGACGACGAGGATGAAATCGTCCAGGATTCGCTGCAGCAGGTCCTGCTGTGGGACAAGGTCAAGGATTATCTGAAGCGCAAGGCGACGGAATTGTCACTGGAGGAACAGCAGAAGCTCTGTATCGCGCGCCTGCTGCCGGTCAAGCCCAGCGTGCTGCTGATGGACGAGCCCTGCTCCGCGCTCGATCCCAAGGGCACCGCCGCGGTCGAGGAGTTGATCTGGGAACTGCGCGGCAAGTATTCGATCCTGATCGTCACGCACAACATGGCGCAGGCGCGGCGCGCAAGCGAGGAATGCATCTTCATGCTGATGGGCAAGGTCATCGAGCATACCGACACCGCCGAAATGTTCGTCACGCCCAGAAACAAGGAGACCGCCGACTATATCGAGGGACGCTACGGTTAGACTTTGACCGACCCCGCTGCCGACACCTGCGCCGATCCCGCAAACTGCAAACGGGTTTGCTCGAGCCGCTGAATCACAGGCAAGGAGACTGTTCGCACCTATACTCTATTAATTAACGGAAATACTTCACAGTAATTTGCATCTCGCTAATTGCGCTTTAAAATACTCGCTTTAATCACAGGCTTTAAGTCCCGTCGTCCAGGAGGAACGTGGCCAAAACCCTAGTCGAAGATCCTGAAGACCAGACCCGCATCCCCTTTCTACGCGGTATATTGATTCGCAGCCTGCAGGATTCGGGCATCGATTTCGAAAAGGCTTCAGACATAGCCTCCGACATTCGCAACGAACTTGCCCACACCGAGGTCATTACCACCAACGAGCTCGCCCGGAAGGTCCTGGCGCGATTGCGCTCGAGCCAGAAACACCAGGTTGCCAGCCGCTACCAGAACCGCAATCTTCCGCTGACGGTCCAGGTCGAGCATTGCGACGGCCGAATAACCGCTTTTTCGCGCCAGGAGTACCGCCACAGCCTCGAGACCATCGGGATGAAGTCGCGCGAGGCGGATACCGTGGTGCAAATGATGCAGGAGCACCTGTTCAACCGGAACATCAAGAACATCACCGGCGGACACCTGGCGATGCTGACCTATCGCTACCTGCGCCAGTCGAGCAAGCTCGGCCCGGCCGTCGCGCGTCGCTGGCTGGTGTGGCACGATTTCAATAATAGCGGCCGCGAGCTGATCTTCCTGATCGGGGGCACCGCGGGCAGCGGCAAGAGCACGACCGCGAACATCCTCGCCAGCCGGCTCGAAATCGTGCGCACCCAGTCGACCGACATGCTGCGCGAAGTCATGCGCACGATGGTGCCGGAACAGCTGATGCCGGTTCTGCACCAGTCGTCCTTCACCGCCTGGCGAGGTTTACCCGACCAGGAGGACAGAAAGGGCGACGTGGACGAAGATCTGTTGATACAGGGATATCGCACCCAGGCCGATTTACTCTCGCTTGCCATCGAGGCGGTGATCGACCGCGCCACGCGCGAACGCGTGTCGCTGGTGCTGGAAGGCGTGCACCTGCACCCCGTTTTTATCGAAAAGCTGCAAATGAAAACCGATGCCGTGGTCATACCGATCATGCTCGGACTGCTCAAGCGCAAGCACCTGCAGCAACGAATCAAACGACGCAGCACCAACGTTCCCGACCGCGGCGCCGAACACTACCTGAAACATTTCGAAGAGATCTGGCAGCTGCAATCCTACCTGCTTTCGGAGGCCGACCGCACCGATATTCACATCACGATCAACGAGAGCCGCGACAAGACCTTCGCCGAGATCATGCGTTTTACCATCGCCACGCTGGCCGAGAACTTCGATCGCACCCCGGAACAGGTGTTCGGGGTACCCGCCGATAAAACTAAACTCGAATAGACGGTCGTTTGGTTAGCCGCAGCACACGCTGGCCTCGCGCGTTTCGGCGCCAGGGTTTTAGCCGGGACCCTCGTTCACGCGGTTAGACAGGTTGATCACCCCGCTGGTAACAAATTCTGACGGCTCACCCAGCTCTTCGTAACGCAGGCAGCGTTGCCCGTCGAAGTGGAAATCGCCGATATAACGGTGACTGATACCGCGGGCCAGGTTGGCAGCGTAATCGAGTTCGAGGAAATAACTGACCAGACCCCGGATCACGCCGGCATGGGTTACGATCATGATGGTTTGCCCGGGATAGTTTTCGAGCAGGGACTGCACGTAAGCGACGCTGCGTTGCTGCATCTGGTGAAAGCTCTCGCCGCCCGGATATACCAGGTCCGGGTCTTCCTTGTGCCGCGGGAAGAGTTTCTTTACCCAGCGCTTTTTCATGATTTGCAGCCTGCCGTAATTGATCTCGTTGAGCTCGATGGCGTCCTCGACCCGGTCGACGCCGAGGTTATCCGCATGAATCCTCGCGGTTTGCCGGGATCGCTCCAGCGCGCTCGAGAAAATCCGGTCGAAAACCAGCTTGTGTTTACGCAGACGGTTATCGACGAATTCGATATCCTGTTGCCAGTCGAGACTGCGCGGCGAATCGCCCCAGCCGATAATTCGCCCATCCTCGTTCAGCAGCGTCTTGTAATGTCTGGTTACGATCAGGCGCATCGGCACAGCATAGACTCAACGATTGCAGATTGGAAAGCCCGACTCGCGCTTTCTTGATTTAGCACAACCAGCCGATTACCGCGGATACCTGGCCTCGAGGCCCCGGTAGACGTCGTCGCGAAAGCTGGCGCTGGCGCTGTCGAGCTGCAGCAGCAGCTCGGCGAGGTGTTCGTTGTCCTCGCGCCCGTCCCAGGTTTTGATGTAGCTGCCCTGCCGGTAACCGTGATCCTGGCGGAAGAAATTAAGCACGTTTTTACCGACGTACATACGGTAAAGCTGGTCGAAATCCATTTCGATCAGGCGCATGATATTGGCGAAATCGGAGAAATGCATCGACTGCTCGGCGATGGTCGACTGCGCCATGGCCTCGATCGCGGCGCGAATATCGTTCGACTGCCGCGGGTCGCCGAGTTCGGCCTCGATGCGCGCGGCCACCGCCTCGTTATCATCGCCCTGCAGCAGGTAATCGCTCATCGCGAAATGCATGATGTCGACCAGCTCCAGGCGCACCTGGTCGAGGTCGGGTTGCTGATGCTTCCACCACTTCCAGCCGTAGTGGTCGAGCATTTCGGCGCACTCGGTCCAGATTGCCCGGTACCAGGCATTTCCCGCGTTGCGCCAGTCCGGGTTGACGTGGGCGTTCATCGCGTCCTGCATGTCGAGCATAACGAGCAATTGTTGTTTCATGGATTCCCGGCAGGCAAATTAGCCCAGTTTACCGAAGCGTTTACATACCGTATAGCCAGGGCAGCAAAAATGTCAGCAGGCCCCACATGATCAGGATCAACGGCAATCCGACGCGGACGAAATCGCCGAAGCGATAGTTACCCGCGTTCATTACCAGCAGGTTGGTCTGGTAGGCCATCGGCGTGGCAAAGCTCATGTTTGCGCCGAAAATTACCGCGAGCACGAAAGGCTCGGGCGGCTGGCCAAGCTGCTGCGCGATTCCGATTGCGATCGGCGTGCCGATCACCGCAGCGGCATTGTTGGAGACCACGTTGGTCAGCATCGCCATCAGGACGAGCAAACCGCTCAGGATCAGCGTCGGCGACATACCCTGGGTAAGATCGACATAGGCGCCCGCGATCATATCCGAACCGCCGGTTTCGACCATCGCGCCGCCCATCGCGAGACTGACCACGATGATCAGGATTACCGGGGCTGACAGTGCGCGCGTTGCGTCGAACCACTTGATACACCCGGTAAACAGCATCAGCATCACGCCGCAGAGCGCGCTGACCGCGATCGGCAACAGGCCGAACGCGGCCATCAGGATGATCCACAGCATGATCGCGACCGCAAGCGGGGCGCGTTTCGAAATCGGCAGCGCTGCCTTGGCGTCGAGCACCATCAGGTTACGGCTCGACTTGAGCCGTTTGATATTGTCTACCGATCCCTGCACCAGCAATACGTCGCCGGAATGCAGGCGCGTATCCTCGGTATGCTCGGTACCGGGCTGGCTGACCCACTTGTTGGCGCGGAACAGCGCCAGTACCATCAGCTGGTAACGCTCGCGAAACCGGATATTGGCCAGCGTGCGGCCGTCCAGTGTCGATCCCGGCACCACCACGACCTCGGCAATCTGTTGCGTCTTATCGGTAAGCGGATGCTCGTCGTCGACCTTTTCGCCGCCGGAGAACAGGCTCGCGCCGAGAATGGTCTCAAGTTCCTTCAGGTAATCCGGCGTGCCCTTGATCTTGATGCGATCGCCGCTGCGCAGCACCAGGTCCGGCAGCGCGACCAGGCTGTTGTCTTCGCTGCCGCGCAGAATATCGACCACTTCGAGCTTGCCGCCGCACAGGTCCCTGACTTCTGACAGGGTTTTCTGGTGCGCGATGCTCTCTTCATGGATACGCAACTGCGCGGTAAACACGCGCGGCGACGTGGTTTCGAGGCGCGCCTCGCGCGTCGGCAGCAGGCGCGGCGCAATCAGCCACAGGTAAACGATTCCGACGCTACCGGCAACGATCGCCGGAAACGCGAAGTCGAACATGCCGAGCTGGCGCATGCCGAGATCGGCCGCTACCGCGACGACGAGCAGGTTGGTCGAGGTACCGATGGTGGTTGCCATGCCGCCGATCGACGAGGCGAGCCCGAGCGGCATCAGCATGTCCGATGCCGGCAACGAGGTCTTCAGCGAGACGCTGATCAGGATCGGCAACAACAGGATCACGACCGGAGTATTGTTAACAAAGGCGCTGAGCACCGCGGCAATTATCAGGGTGGCGAGAAATGACAGCAACGGCTGCCGTCCCCACCAGCGCGCCAGCTGGCGGCCGATCGGTTCCAGCGCGCCGGTGCGAACCAGGGCCTGACCGGCGATCATCAACGCGCAGACCGCGACCAGCGCCTGGTGACCGAAACCGAGAAACAGGTCGCTGGCGCGAAACCTGCCCTCGCTGCCCTCGAAGGGAAAGATTTCGAACAACAGGGACAACAGCACCAGGATCAGCAGGCTGGTCGAAGCGAGCGGAATGCGTTCGACGGCGAACAGCACCAGCGCCAGTAAGACCAGCGCCATGACCGCATAGGCGTGAAACCCGGACTCGACCACTAGATTTTCCATGGGGCGGAGTTTAGCACCCTGTTATCTCGGCGCCCTGATTTTTCGATTTGCGCCAAAGGCTGAATGGATTGTTTCTCGCGGAGGCGCGGGTTTGGTTTCTCGCGGGGGCGCGGGGAGCGCGGGTTTGGTTTCTCGCAGAGGCGCGGGGAGCGCGGGTTTGGTTTCTCGCAGAGGCGCGGGGAGCGCGGGTTTGGTTTCTCGCAGAGGCGCGGGGAGC
>JBFGQE010000035.1:0-15421 GCA_041564355.1 Gammaproteobacteria bacterium
CGCTGCGAACGGTTACCCGCTCTATTGCCTTAACGGGTAAATAATGGATAATGACGCGCTTTACACAACGGGTTAACTAATGCCAAAAGGCGACCATATCGAAATGCGCGGCGTGGTGAAAGAAACACTGCCCAATACGATGTTTCGCGTCGAGCTGGAAAACGGACATGTCGTGACGGCTCACATCTCGGGCAAGATGCGCAAACACTATATTCGAATTCTGACAGGCGATACGGTCACCGTGGAATTGACGCCCTACGACCTGACCAAGGGTCGCATTACCTTTCGCGATCGCTAGCGCGATCAGTCAATCGGCAAATCGGCTTTCTTCTTCTCGGTTTTCAGCATCTTGCAGTGCAGCCGATTATCCTTCACATCGATTTTTACCCGGCCACCGCTGGTTAGACCGCCGAAGAGTAGCTCGTCGGCCAGCACCTGCTTGATTTCATCCTGGATGACTCTTGCCATCGGGCGCGCGCCCATGGTCGGGTCGTAGCCCTTTTCCGCGAGCCAGCGACGTGCGCTGTCGCTGACCGTCATGCTGACCTTTTTCGCTTCGAGCTGGGATTCGAGCTCGATCAAGAACTTGTCGACGACGTTCAGGATGACGTTGGTATCCAGCGCCTTGAATTGAATCGTCGCGTCCAGACGGTTACGAAATTCCGGGGTAAAGGTCTTCTTGATCGCTTCCCCGGCATCGAGCGTGTGGTCCTGCAGGGTGAAACCCATCGACGCGCGGCTCATTTGTTCCGCACCGGCGTTGGTGGTCATGACCAGTATCGTGTTACGAAAGTCGGCCTTGCGTCCGTTGCTGTCGGTCAGCGTGCCATTGTCCATGACCTGCAGCAGCAGGTTAAACACGTCCGGGTGCGCTTTTTCGATTTCGTCGAGCAGCACCACCGAGTAAGGATGCTTGTTCAACTCTTCGGTCAATAAGCCGCCCTGGTCGTAACCGACGTAGCCAGGTGGCGCACCGATCAGGCGTGACACGGTGTGCCGCTCCATGTACTCGGACATGTCGAAGCGGATCAGTTCGATACCCATGATCTTGGCAATCTGGCGGCAGACCTCGGTCTTGCCGACCCCGGTGGGACCGGAGAACAGGAAAGACCCGACCGGCTTGTTTTCGCGACCCAGACCGGAGCGCGACATTTTAATCGCGGCATCCAGGGCTTTGATCGCTTCGTCCTGGCCAAACACGACCCGGGAAAGATTCTTGCCCAGATTTTTCAGCATGTCGAGATCGGAGGTGCTGACCGTATTCGCCGGAATGCGCGCGATCCGCGCAACGATGTTTTCGATATCGTGGATACCGATGGTCTTCTTGCGTTGCTTGTTGGGTTGCAAACGCCGTTGCGCGCCAGCCTCGTCGATCACGTCGATGGCCTTGTCTGGCAAATGACGATCGTTGATATAGCGCGATGCCAGCTCGGTCGCCTTGCGCAGCGCCTGCAGCGTGTACTTGACGTTGTGATGCTCCTCGAAGCGCGATTTCAGCCCCTTGAGAATCAGGTAGGTCTCGTCGTTGCTCGGCTCGGGCACGTCGATTTTCTGGAAGCGACGCGCCAGCGCGCGGTCTTTCTCGAAAATACCGCGGAACTCGGCGTAGGTGGTCGAGCCGATGCACTTGATTTCGCCGCTGGCGAGCACGGGTTTAATCAGGTTGGATGCGTCCATGACCCCGCCGGACGCGGAACCGGCGCCGATAATGGTATGGATTTCGTCGATAAACAGGATCGAGCCGGTTTCGCGGGTGAGTTGCGCAATAACGGCCTTGAGGCGTTTTTCGAAGTCGCCCCGGTACTTGGTGCCGGCGACCAGCGCGCCGAGGTCAAGCGCGTACACGGTGCTGTCGAGCAGTATCTCGGGTACCTCTTCTTCGACGATCTTGCGCGCGAGGCCCTCGGCGATCGCGGTTTTGCCGACGCCGGCCTCGCCGACTAGCAGCGGGTTGTTTTTGCGGCGCCGACAGAGAGTCTGAATGATGCGCTCGATTTCATGCTCGCGGCCGATCAGCGGATCGATCTTGCCGGCGAATGCAACCTCGTTCAGGTTGGTCGCGAATTTCTCCAGCGGATTCGCGCCTTCCTGGTCACCGGGCAGCGCCTCGGCGTCGTGGGTGAAGGATTCTTCTTCGCTTTCCTCGTTGACCCGGGTGATGCCGTGCGACAGGTAATTGGTCACGTCCAGGCGCTCGATATTGTGCTTGTTCAGCAGGTAAACGGCGTGGGAATCCTGTTCGGAGAAAATGGCAACCAGCACGTTGGCTCCGGAAACCTCGCCGTTGCCCGACGACTGGACGTGGAACAGCGCGCGTTGCAACACGCGTTGAAAGCCGAGGGTCGGCTGGGTATCGCGATCTTCGTCAGCCATCAGCAATGGCGTATTCTGGTCGACGAAAATCTCGAGCTCGGTGCGCAGTAACTGCACGTCACCGCCACAGGCTTCGAGCACGGCCGTGGCCGCATCGTTCTCGGTGAGCATCAACAACAGGTGCTCGACCGTGATGAATTCGTGGCGCTTTTCGTTAGCGTCGTGGAACGCCTTGTTAAGGGATTGTTCGAGCTCTTTGTTTAGCATGGGTCCGGCTTAGTGCGAGTTGCCTGTGAATTCTAATATAGCTGATTTGACCATAATTGTGTTTGAAATGTTCACGCCTTTTAAACAATTTCGCAATGGCCGCCCGCGCTCAACTTTCCTCCATGTCACACAGCAGCGGATGCTTGTTTTCGCGCGCGTAACTGTTCACCTGGGTGACCTTGGTTTCGGCAATATCCCGGGTGTAGATGCCGCAGACGCCCTTGCCTGTCTTGTGCACGTTGAGCATGATTCGGGTGGCGTTCTCGCGATTATGGCCGAAGATGGCTTCGAGCACGTGTACGACGAATTCCATCGGGGTGTAGTCATCGTTGAGCAGAATGACCTTGTACAACGGCGGTTTTTTCAGTTTCGGACGGGTTCGCTCGAGTAGCAGCGTGTCGTCGTCGTCGTTACCGGGTTGCTGGTCGGACATGGTTCTTTTCAATCATAAATGCAAACTATAAATTAATGTCGGGCTTGAAATAATTCAAGGCTTGGCTATCATTATTTTGCGCTAACTTACATGGATTATTGCGAAATACCGAAGTTTTAAAAGCAATTAACAATAGGTTTTCTCAATTAATATAGACCGAAGTTCAAGCACGAACGACGGTCAAGTAACGAGGATGAGTCATGCCCACCGGGACAGTCAAGTGGTTTAGCAACGTAAAGGGTTACGGTTTCGTCAACACAGATGATGACAAGGATCAAGATATCTTTGCTCACTTTTCTGCAATCGAAATGGATGGTTACAAGAAGCTGACCTCTGGACAGAAAATCGAGTTCGAAATCGACGAAGGTCCAAAAGGCCTGCAGGCCCAGAACATTCGCTCCGTGAGCAGTTGAACCGCGCGGGCTTCCTGCTCGCCATTGCTCAGTCAAAACCCAGGCGGCATCCCTTTCGGGGCGTCACGAGAAATTCTGGACGCGGTCACCCGGGTCGAATCTATCCCGCCTACTTTCTTCTGGTGTATAATCCCGCGCTCGACAAGAACAACCTGATCCAGGGGATGAAATGAGTTATCAGCACATCAAGGTCCCGGCCGAAGGCCAGGCGATTACGGCCAATGACGACCTCAGTCTCAACGTGCCGGACAATCCGGTCATTCCGTATATCGAGGGTGACGGGATCGGCGCCGATATATCGCCGGTCATGATCAGGGTGGTCGACGCGGCGGTGGAAAAAGCCTACCAGGGACAGCGCCGAATAGCCTGGATGGAAATTTATGCCGGCGAAAAAGCGACCTCGATTTACGGCGAGGACGAATGGCTTCCGGATGAATCCCTGAGCGCGATGCAGGACTATATCGTCTCGATCAAGGGCCCCCTGACGACGCCTGTCGGTGGCGGCATTCGCTCGTTGAACGTATCGATCCGACAGCGCCTGGATCTCTATGCCTGCGTCAGGCCGGTGCGTTATTTCGACGGTATCGAAACGCCGTTGAAGCGACCCGAGGATACCGAGATGGTAATTTTCCGAGAGAACACGGAAGACATTTATGCCGGTATCGAATGGGAATCCGGTACGCCCGAGGCGCAAAAAGTCATTCGCTTTCTCACCGAGGAAATGAACGTAACCAGCATTCGCTTTCCGGAGACATCGGGTATCGGCGTCAAACCGGTTTCGTCGGAAGGTACCCGCCGTCTCGTACGCAAGGCCCTGCAGTACGCGATCGATAACGATCGCAAGTCCGTGTCCCTGGTGCACAAGGGCAACATCATGAAATTTACCGAGGGGGCTTTCCGCAACTGGGGTTACGAGCTCGCGAAAGAATTATACGGGGCCAAAGAGATTGGAGCCGGTCCCTGGTGCGAATTCGAAAACCCGAAGACCGGAAACACGATAACGGTGAAAGACGTCATTGCCGATAACTTTCTGCAGCAGATCCTGTCGCGACCGACCGAGTATGACGTGATCGCAACTTTGAACCTGAACGGTGACTACATCTCCGACGCGCTCGCCGCGCAGGTGGGCGGCATCGGTATTGCGCCCGGTGCGAATATTGCCGATACGGTCGGCGTATTCGAAGCGACTCACGGTACCGCGCCAAAATATACCGGCCTGAACAAGGTCAACCCGGGCTCGATTATCCTGTCGGCGGAAATGATGTTGCGCTACATGGGCTGGCCCGAGGCGGCCGATTGCGTGATCCGCGGTATGCAGGGTGCGATCAGCGCCAAACAGGTCACCTACGACCTGGCGCGTAACGAGCCTGACGCGACCGAACTGAGCACGTCGGATTTCGGCGAAGCCGTAATCGACCGAATGGATTAAGCAAGTTCGATTCGGTGCAGCCCGGTATCGCGGATGATCCGGGCTGATATCTCTTCCACCGACATCTGCGCGGTGTTGATGTAGCGAATCTTGTGCCGCTGGTACATTTCTTCCACCGCGCGCAGTTCATAACGACACTGTTGCGGCGATGCATAGCGGCTGTCGGGCCGGCGCGCCTGTCGAATATTGATCAGGCGTTGCAGGTCCGTGGTGAGCCCGTAGAGACGCTGCTGGAACGGCTCGATCGGCCCCGGCAACTTGTCCGATTCCATGTCTTCCTCGGTGATCGGATAGTTCGCCGCCTTGATGCCGAACTGCAGCGCAAGGTACAGACAGCTCGGGGTTTTGCCGGAACGCGATACGCCGATTAGAATGATATCGGCCTCGTCATAGTTCTGCGTGCGCCCGCCGTCATCATGCATCATCGCATAGTCGATCGCGTCGATGCGGGATTCGTAGAGTGACGGGTTCACGATGCGGTGCGACTGGCCGGGTTGATGGTGTCGTGCGGAGAGCGCTTTTTCGAGACGCGGCAGGAAATCGCCGAATGGATCGATCACCAGCGCCTTGCTCTGGTTGATGATTTTCATCAGGTCGGCATCTCCCATGGTGCAGATTACGATCGGTAACTGCTGTGCGTCGTTGATCGCTCGGTCAATTTCCTCGTTAACCGAATGGGCCTTCTCCAGGGTGTCGACGAACGGAATCGTCTTGGTGCTGAAGTGATGATCCGGAAACTGTGCAAGCAGGCTCAGGCCCAGCGTCTCCGCGGTGATCGCGGTGCCGTTGGAAAGAAAGTAGACCTGGCGTGCGGGTTCTTGCATTGTTGCTAGGGGCCTCGGTTGCGAGTTGATATACTAGTACAGTAATCTCCGTTACGTAATCTCCTAATTTCACAGCTGGATACTTTTTATGTCAGATAATATCGTGCCGTTGGAGCAATTGGGCATGAACGATGTCTCCCGGGTAGGAGGAAAGAACGCGTCGCTCGGTGAAATGATCGCGAATCTCGGAAACCTCGGGGTCAGCGTACCCGGTGGTTTCGCCACGACCGCCAGCGCGTTCAACGAGTTTCTCGACCAGGCCGGGATACGCGAGCGCATCAATGACACCCTCGAGCAACTCGATACCGGCGATGTCAAGGCACTGGCTGCAGCCGGAAAGGAGATTCGAGGCTGGATCTGTGACGCCGAGCTGCCGGCGACTTTACGCGACGAAATTAGCGCCGCCTACCAGAAAATGGCGAGCGACGGCCGTGACGCGACCGTCGCGGTGCGCTCGTCGGCGACCGCCGAAGACCTGCCCGATGCGTCTTTCGCCGGGCAACAGGAAACCTACCTCAACATCCGTGGCATCGACCAGGTCTTGCACGCGATCAAGCTGGTGTTCGCGTCGCTGTTCAACGACCGGGCGATCTCCTACCGCGTGCACCAGGGTTTTGCCCATGCCGACGTTGCGCTATCCGCCGGTATTCAGCGCATGGTGCGCAGCGATCTCGCCGCGAGCGGCGTGATGTTCAGTATCGACACCGAGTCGGGTTTCGAAGACGTCGTCTTCATCACCAGTAGTTACGGCCTTGGCGAAACCGTCGTCCAGGGCGCGGTCAACCCGGACGAATTTTATGTTTACAAGAAAACCCTGGACTCCGCCAAGCGCAGCATCCTGCTGAAAAACCGTGGCAGCAAGATGATCAAAATGGTCTACGCCGACGGTGACTCGGCGGGAAAATCGATCCAGACGGTCGATGTCGACCCGGCGCAACGCGAAGACTTCTCTCTCGCCGAAGCGGATATTACCGCGCTGGCGCGCATGGCGGTCACGATCGAAAAGCACTACGGCCGCCCGATGGACCTCGAATGGGCCAAGGACGGTGAAAACGGCGAACTCTATAACGTGCAGGCGCGCCCCCAAACGGTGCAATCACGCAGCGGCCAGGTGATCGAAAGCTACCGCCTGAAAGCGCGCGTCGAACCGCTGGTCAGCGGCCGCGCGGTCGGTAACCGGATCGGCCAGGGCACCGCACGGGTGATCAACAATCTGTCGCAGATGGACCAGATCGAAGACGGCGACGTGCTGGTCACCGACATGACCGACCCGGACTGGGAGCCGATCATGAAACGCGCGTCGGCGATCGTCACCAATCGCGGCGGGCGCACCTGCCACGCGGCGATTATCGCGCGCGAACTGGGCATCCCCGCCCTGGTCGGCACCGGCAGCTGTACCGAGGACATTCCGCATCAAAGTCCGGTTACCATCTCCTGCGCCGAGGGCGATACCGGCCATGCCTACCCCGGCCTGCTCGAGTTCGAATACCAGCGCCACGAACTCGGCAATATGCCGCAAATCCCGGTCAAAATTTCGATGAACGTGGCCAACCCGGAACGTGCCTTCACATTTTCGCGACTGCCGCATTCGGGCATCGGCCTGGCGCGCCTCGAATTCATCATCAGCAACATGATCGGCATTCATCCGCGCGCGCTGCTTGAATTCGACGACATGGACGCATCGCTGCAACAGGAAATCAGGCAGCGCATCGGCGGCTATGCTGGCCCGGTCGAGTACTATATTGACAAGCTCAGCGAGGGGATCGCGACGCTGGCGGCCGCTTTCGCGCCGGAACGGGTTATCGTGCGCATGTCTGATTTCAAGTCCAACGAATACGCACACCTGCTCGGCGGCGATCGCTTCGAACCGCAGGAGGAAAATCCGATGCTCGGTTTCCGCGGCGCATCACGCTATATCAGCGACGATTTCAAACCGAGTTTTATCCTCGAATGCGAGGCGATCAAGCGCGTGCGCAACGAGATGAAGCTGCGCAATGTCGAGATCATGATCCCGTTCGTGCGCACGCTGGACGAGGCGCGCGCGGTGCACGAATTGCTTGCACAAAACGGTCTCGAGCGCGGCGTCGACGATTTCCGCGTTATCATGATGTGCGAAATACCCTCCAACGTGATCCTGGCAGATCAGTTTCTCGAGTACTTCGACGGCTTCTCGATCGGTTCCAACGACCTGACCCAGCTGACCCTGGGTCTCGATCGAGACTCCGGGCTCGTGGCCAGTGCCTTCGATGAGCGCGATCCGGCGGTGATGAAATTGCTCGGCCAGGCGATCCAGGCCTGTCGCAAGGCGGACAAGTATGTCGGAATCTGCGGCCAGGGGCCGTCCGACCATCCCGACCTCGCCGAATGGCTGCTCGAGCAGGGCATTACGAGCATTTCGCTGAATCCCGACTCCGTTATCGAAACCTGGCTGTTCATGGCGGAGCAACAGAAATCGGGCTAGAGCATGGCTGATTACTCCGCCCTCGCCCACGACATTTACTGCATCGACGCCGAGTACCAGCAGCTCGGCGTTGCGGCGATTTTCCTGGTGGTCGATGGCGACGAGGCCGCGTTAATCGAAACCGGCACCTATCACTCGATGCCGAACGTGCTTGCCACCCTGGCCGAACTCGATATTGACCCGTCCCGGGTGCGTTACGTGATTCCGACCCACGTGCACCTCGATCACGCTGGCGGCGCAAGTGCAATGATGAAACGGTTCGCAAACGCGACCCTGCTGGTGCATCCGCGCGGCGCGCGGCACCTGATCGACCCGGCCAGGCTGATCGCCGGCACGATCGCGGTTTACGGCAAGGAAAAATATCGTCGGCTGTACGGCAATATCGAACCGATCGACGAATCCCGGGTTCAGATTGCTGCAGACGAGTCGCGATTCGAACTCGGCCGACGCGAACTGCTTTTTCTCGACACGCCCGGGCACGCGCGACATCATTTCTGCATCCACGACGCCATCAGCAACGGCATTTTCAGCGGCGACACGCTCGGCCTGAGCTACCGGCCGATGAAATCGCTCGCGCGCGGGCTCATTCCGACCACGCCGCCGAACCAGTTCGATCCCGCGGCATTACGCGATTCGCTCGGGCGCCTGTTCGAACTCGCTCCAAGGCGCCTGTTTTTAACCCACTACGGGGAATATCTCGACCCGCTCCCCCAGCGCGACAGTTTTCTGCAGTGGATCGATCAATACACCGGGCTTTGCGCGCGAATCGATCCGCGCGAAGCCGACGGCGAAGCCGAACTCGAACGCGCGCTGGGCGAGATGCTGCTGGCCGGACTCGCAGACGCCGATGAAAATCTCGAGCCCGTGCTGCGCATGGACATCCGGCTCAACGCGCAGGGCCTCGCGCACTGGTGGCGGGGGCAGGTCAATGACTGACCCGGTGTGGAAGCCTCACACCACGGTCGCCGCGCTGTGCGAGCAGGATGGCAAATACCTGCTGGTCAGGGAACGGGTTGACGGGGAAATCGTCTATAACCAGCCGGCGGGACATCTCGATCCCGGTGAAAGCCTGCTCGATGCGGTGGTGCGTGAAACGCTCGAGGAAACCCGCTATCCCTTCGTGCCCGAGGCGCTGCAGGGCATTTACCGATTTACCCCGCCGGAGCATCCCGGGCGAACCTTTATTCGTTTCCTTTTCCGTGGCCGGGTTGGCGCACCGCTGGCGGGGCCGCTCGACGAGGGAATCATTGCCGCCGAATGGCTGTCTTACGAGGAACTGCTGGCCTGCCGCGCGCAGCATCGCACGCCGATGGTCGTACAGTGTATCGACGACGCGCGCGCCGGGCCGGGATACCCGCTGGATATCATCAGTCATGAATTCGCTTAAGCTGCTCTCACTCGTGATGACTTGCACGCTCGCCGTGACGAGCGTCGCCGCCGCGCCGGAGTTCGTGCATTGCTACGATTTCGACTGCAAAAGCACGCAGCGGGTAGTTTTCAGCGAGGCCCAATGGAATCGTGTGCGCGCTATTTTTAACACCGAGGAGCTTGACAGCACCGCGGAAAAGCAGGCGATTCGTCGTGCGGTCGCGCTGATGGAGCGCATCAGCGGCGCAATGACCGGCACCTCGGCCGACAAGGCAGGCAATTACCCGGGTTACGATATCCCGAAGCAAATGGATTGTATCGATGAATCGACCAATACCTTCCAGTACCTGCTTGCGCTGGAGCGTGACGGCTTGCTGCGCTGGCACCGGGTGGGCCTGAAACAACGGCGCATCGTCTGGTTTATCAGCCACTGGACCGCGGTGGTCGTGGAAAATCAGGGCGAGCGCCGGTTCGCGGTCGATTCGTGGTATCGCGACAATGGCGAACTGCCGCTGCTGCAACCGCTCGAAGACTGGCGGCGCAAGCTCGATTTTCCGGCCGCGTACAATCCGGAACTCGCTTCGCGTTGACACCGATGCAGCGGACTCGCGAAAAAATCATAGTCGGTATGTCCGGGGGCGTCGACTCGTCGGTGTCGGCTTACCTGCTGCAACAACAGGGTTATCGGGTCGAAGGCCTGTTCATGAAGAACTGGGAAGAGGACGATACCGAGGAGTATTGCTCGGCCGCGGTCGACCTCGCCGATGCGCAACAGGTTTGCGATGGTCTCGACATCCGCCTGCACACGGTTAATTTTTCCGGCGAGTACTGGGATAACGTATTCGAGCATTTTCTTGCCGAGTATCGCAACGGTCGAACGCCGAACCCGGACGTCATGTGCAATCGCGAAATCAAGTTCAAGGCTTTCCTGGATCACGCGAAGACGTTGGGTGCGAACCGGATCGCGACCGGCCATTACGTGCGCTCGCGCGAGACAAACGGACGCTACCAGCTGTTGCGCGGTCTCGACCCGAACAAGGACCAGTCCTATTTTCTCTACCTGCTGAACCAGCAGCAGATTGCGCACGCCTTGTTCCCGGTCGGCGAACTGGACAAGCACGAGGTGCGTGATATCGCGAAACAACAGAATTTTGCCGTGCACGCGAAAAAGGACAGCACCGGAATCTGTTTTATCGGAGAACGCAAGTTCAGCGATTTTCTACAGCGCTTCATTCCCGCTCAACCGGGACCGATCGTCAGTCTCGATGGCGATACGATCGGCGAGCACGGGGGCTTGATGTATTACACGATCGGGCAACGCCAGGGACTGGGCATAGGGGGGACCAGCGAGGGCAGCGAGGCGCCCTGGTACGTCGTCGACAAGCGGCTCGACAGGAATCAGCTGGTCGTCGCGCAAGGCTTGAATCACCCGGCACTGTTTCATACTCATTGCAGCGCAACCGATCTGCACTGGATCGACCGGGGGATTAGCGAGATGCCGTTCGACTGCGGCGCTAAAATTCGATATCGCCAGCAGGACGCGGCCTGCCGTATCCTCGAAATCCACGGCGGTCGCGCACGGGTCGGCTTCGCCGAGGCGCAGCGTGCGATCACACCGGGCCAGGCGATCGTGTTCTACGAAGGCGAGCAATGCCTGGGCGGAGCGACAATCGAATCTGCGTATAACACGGCGTGAGCAATATCGACAGTCAAACCCTGGCACTGGCCGGAATGTTCCAGGCCGCGGTGCAGATCGAAGCCCTGGCAAAGAGCGGTAGTTGCGACCGGACCGCTTTCGATTGCAGCCTCGCGAGCCTGTTCCGCTTCGAGGCCGCCAGCCCGATGGACGTTTTTGGCAGTGCCGCACAGCTTGGCGTCGGCTGTCATGCGCTGGTCGATTACCTGGGAGGACGCGACTCTCCAGCGGGCGGCAATATTGCCTACTACGTCATGTCGATGTCGCGCCTTGCGCGCCGTCTGCTCGGGGATCTCGCGCTGGCTGAGCGCGTGCAGCGGGGCCTGCAAAAGACCAGCGACAATGCGCGTGATTTCGCATTGAGCGACTACAGCGTTATTGCACAGATCGACGGGCTTTATCAGGATCAGATCAGTCCGTTACGACCGCAAATCATCGTTCGCGGTGAACAGCGCTTCCTGACCGATAGCGAGAACGCGGCGCGCATTCGCACCCTGCTCTTCGCCGGAGTTCGCGCCTCGGTGCTCTGGTTGCAACTGGGTGGCGGTCGCTGGCAGCTGTTGCTGAATCGGCGCAACTACGTGGTCGCGGCGCAACGCTTGCTGGCCGACTCCTAGAGCCCCTCGCGAGCACGAATATGATCGAGCAAGCCGCGCGAGGCGTTCTCGATCATGTCGTATACCTTGTCGAAGCCCTCGTCCCCGTAGTATGGGTCGGGCACCTCGGTCTCGGCAAAATCGCGGGAGAACTCGAGCATCAGGTGCAGCGCCGCGCGCGCATCATCGGGCCGGAGCGCAAGCATGTCGGCCTGGTTGTTACGATCCATCGCCAGCAGGTAATCAAATTCGAGGAAATCGCGGGACTCGAAACGACGTGCCTGCAGGCGCGAGAGGTCGACGCCACGACCGCGGGCGGTGGCCTGGGCGCGAGCATCCGGTGGCGCGCCGACGTGGTATCCATGGGTGCCAGCCGAGTCGACCAGAATCGAGCGCTGCAGGTCCTCGGCGTCGACCAGCGACCTGAAAACACCCTCGGCGGTTGGCGAACGACAGATATTGCCCATGCAAACGAAAAGAACCTTTACCGGAATGGGAGCAGACATGGGTTAATACTCGAGCCAGGATGAATCACGAAATGTTAAACGAATCGACGGCACAATTTGATATACTTTTTTCTCAACTCAGGATCAGCGGTGGACGCGATGATAATAATACCCGAAATTCAGATTCAGGACGGTAAGGTGGTTACCCGCGCCGCGATTGAAGGCGACGACATCGTCCACAAAATCAGCCCGCGCGAGGCAGTGCAAAAGTTTATCGCCGAGGGGGCGCCGATGCTGCAGATCGTCGACATCGACGCGGCTCGATCGAAAAGCAAGACCAACGAGGCGCTGATCAAGGAGTTGATCGATGAAACCGACCTGCCCATCCAGGTTGCCGGCGGTATTCGAACCTTAACGCAAATCAACGACTGGTTCGAGGCGGGCGCGGCGCGCGTCGTACTCGGCACCATCGCGATAACCGAATCGCCGTTGGTGGTGGAGGCCGCCAATCGGCATCCTGGCGGCATTATCGTTCACCTGTCGACCCGCAACGGCTACGTGATGATCGACGGCTGGAAAACGCAAACCGCGTTTAAACCGCAGGATCTGATTCGCGATTTGCAAATGACCGGAATTGCCGGCGTGATCCACAAGGATACCGAACGCCTGGACGTGGATTTTTCTGACGCGCTCGCGCTCACCGAGCAACTCAGCCACGACGTATCCATTCCGGTTTTCGCCAGCGGTACCGTGCGCACGCTCGACGATATTGCGCGCATGCGTTACCTGCCGAATATCAACGGCGCGATCATCAGCCACGCGCTGCTCACCGGCGAGATTTCGCTAAAAGACGCGCTGCGGGTGGCGACCGAAAAAGAGACCAATCTCGAACCCGAATCGATCACGCACAACGTCAACATGGGGATACACCACGGTGTCCGGGCTTATCTCTCGGCTTATAACAGTTCGCAGGCGGCGCGGGTCTGGAATCGACAGTTGCGCGAGACGCTGACCGACGATAACCCGTACCTGGAAATCCTAATCCCGCAACTCGACCTGGTGCTGGATCTGGAGAATATGTCGCAGCGCGAGATACAGGCCGCTTACGAGTCCGAGTTGAACACGGCCGATATCGTTATCGTCGTGCTGGAGGGTGTCGAGGCCGAGGCCTGGACCGGATTTGAATGCGGCTACGCGCGTGCCCGCGGCAAATATATTTACGGCATAACCTCCGAGCAGCACACCAAGGCCCCCAGCCAGCAGCGCTTCGAGGCGATGTGTGACGAGTTAATCTATTTCCATCCGAGCGACGATGTCACGCGCGCGCACAGCGAGATTTCGCACGCGCTGGCGACACGGGTGATGGTCAAGAACCAGTAAATACCGAGCTTATCCGTCGGGGTTGATGCACTTGTAGACGACGAAAGTCTGCTGGCCCTGATCGACGATGGTCAGCGGCACGATCGTGTCGCCGCCCATGCGCGCCGCGCTGTTGCGCGCGATGATGCGCAATTCCTTGGCAATCGTCATGTCCGGGCGCGCGACGCCCATGACCACCGGCGTTACCGAGGTATTGGTCTTGCCCAGCTGGCGACAGCTGGAGACTTCGTCCGGATCGAGAACGCGGACCTTTTCGCCCTCCGCGGTCAGTTTCAGGCCTACGTTGGCGCAACCGCTCAGTAGCAGCGCCGCCAGGACCAAGCTTGTCTTGTTTCGCATTTCCTTTCCTCCGGGGTTCAGGTCGACGACGCTTCGAAAATACTCTGGATGGAACGATCCAGCATACGGTTGAATTCGTCGTCGCTTTGCTGCGCCGATAGCCCTTCGGTCAGCGCACGGGAGAAGCTTGCGACCATGCCGTTCTGCCGGGCGAGCCGCTGGTTAGCCTCCTCTCGCGAGTAGCCGCCGGAAAGCGCGACGACCTTGAGCACGTTGGCGTGGTCGATACAATCCCGGTAAAAATTATCTTCTTCCGGCAGGGTCAGTTTGAGCATGACCAGCTGCCCGTCCTCGAGACGATCCAGCTGCTCGAGGATCGCCGCTTTCAGCAGGCTCTCGGTCTCGGCCTTTTGCGGGCTGTTGATATCGACCTCGGGCTCGATGATCGGAACCAGGCCGGCAGCCACGATCTGGCGACCGATGTCGAACTGCTGGTCGACGACCGCACTGACTCCGTCCGCGTTGGCGGTCTTGACGACCGAGCGCATCTTGGTGCCAAAAATATTCTTCGCCCTGGCTTTTTGCAGCAGCGCATCGAGTTGCGGCATCGGTTTCATTACCTGGGCCCCGTCGGATTCGTCGGCCAGGCCCTTATCGACCTTTAGAAAAGGCACAACCCGTTTGACCTGCCACAAGTAGTCCGCGGTTGGCTGCCCTTCTACCTCGCGGTCCATCGTGTTTTCGAACAGGATTGCGCCCATGATCCGCTCGCCGCTGAAAGCCGGGCTGGTCATGATCCGGCTGCGCATCTCGTGGATGATGGCGAACATTTCATCGTCGTTGCTGTAGGCATCGGCACCGACGCCGTAGTTGGCCAGCGCCTTGGGCGTGCTGCCCCCGCTCTGGTCGAGGGCCGCAATGAAACCGGGTTCGTTGCGAATTTTTTCGAGCTGTTGATTAAAATTGGTCACGATATTCGATTCTGCTCCGATGGAAAGAGAAGCCCCCGTGCGCGCTCGCCAAGGGCATGCGCAGTATAAACAGAGAGCTTTTTTAATACAATTGGATTGCTCGAGTCCGGGGCATTATCGCGGGCCGGTGGCCGGCGCGCGCGAGGGGGAAGCAGCCTCGCTAGGCGTTCATTGCCAGGTAACCGGGAAGCGCCTCGATGCGCTCGATCCAGGCCAGGACGGAAGGATAGCCGGACAGGTCGAAACCGCCCTCCCCGGCGACGTGGGTGTAGGCATAGAGCGAGAGATCGGCGATGCTGCAGCGATCAGCGACAAAGAATTCATGCTGCCGCAGGTGATCCTCCATCAACTGCAGGGCGCGGTAACCGCCTTTCAGTTTCGCCTGGTACTCGGCTTCCCGCTCCGGCGGGCTCCCCAGATAATGTTTGATGAAGCGCGCAACCGCAATGGTCGGTTCGTGGATATACTGCTCGAAGCACTGCCATTCGAGCACGCGCGTCTGCAACAACCTGTCGTTCGGCCAGTAGATGCTGTCTTGCGCGAGA